>NZ_JAMBDT010000073.1:0-25581 GCF_025143765.1 Gordonia sp. p3-SID1431 | reverse complement strand
CTCGTGGGCTCGGACATGTTTATAAGAGATAGGCCCCCGTGTGGGGCAGGCGTCGCGCTCGGTGGTGAGTGCCCTGCTACTTGGAACCCTGCGGCACGTTCTCGAGGCGATCCAGCAGGGTGCGTGCCAAGGATTCCGACGACGCGGGATTCTGGCCGGTCAGCAGGTTGCCGTCGGTCTCGATGTGGACCGTCCACGGTTCGGCGAGGGTGACCTTGAACCCCGCCTGGGTGAGCCGATCCTGGAGGAGCCAGGGAGCTTTGTCGGCGAGCCCGGCCTGTTCCTCCTCGGCGTTGCTGAAGCCGGTCACCGTGCGGCCGGCGAACGCGTTGACTCCGTCGGAGTTGTTCGCCGCCAACAGGATCGCCGGACCGTGACAGACGATTCCGAGCGGCAGTTGCGCCTCGTCGGCCGCTATCAGCAGAGCTCCCGCGTCCGCGTCGACGGCCAGGTCCTCCATGGGTCCGTGGCCGCCCGGCACGAACACGGCGTCGTAGTCGGCGATGCGAACGTCGGTGAGCGCGATCGGCTTCTGCAGCTCCGGAGCGGTCTCCACGACGTGGCGGATCTCCGCGGCGCGCTCAGGTGTGCCGATGCTCTCGACCGCGAGGCTCGTCTCGTCGACCGGTGGCTTCGCGCCGTTCGGAGTGGCTACGGTCACCTTGTAGCCGGCTGCGCGGAACACTTCCAGCGGCGCGACGGCCTCCTCGGCCCAGAACCCGGTCTTGTGGCTCGAGCCGTCATTCAGCGTCCAGCTGCCGGCGCCGGTCATGATGAAGAGGATGTTGCGTGTCATCTGAACCTCCTGTGTCCAGGTAGACGGTGTCGGTCTCCGACCGCCAACGTAGAGAACAACCGCGTCTTCGGCCACGGCCCAGGTCAGGCCGGGGGAGACGGGTCAGGTCACGTCAAACCGGTGAGTTCCGCCGATCGCTGCCACAACCCGTCGATCAGCTTCTGGTCATGGGCCTGACGGTTCTCCCGACCATTGGCCTTGTGGCGATCGAAGTACACGCCGTTGACCGTCGGGTCGGCGCCGCGCTCGGCCAGGGCGATGAGCGGGGCGGCTCCCTGCTCGGGGGTGATGGTCACCAGGCGCGTCAGCGGAGACCGGTAGGCGAGCCCGACGAAGCGCGAGTCGCGGCCGAAGCTCGTCGCCGCCGGTCCGGGATGCACTGCGGCGGAATAGATCTTGTCACCGGTCCAGCGCTGCGCGATCCCGCGTGTGAACAGGATGTTCATCAGCTTGGCCGTACCGTAGGGCCGCATCGCGAGGGTCCGGCGCTTCTCGAAATCCAGGTCGTCGAGGTCGACCTTCCCGAAGAGGTTGCCGACGCTGGACGTGTTCAGGACGAGCGATTGCGGGGCCGCGGCCAGTCGATCCCGCAGGAGGTGGGTCAGCAGGAACGGCGCGAGGTGGTTGATCTGGAAGTTGGGTTCGTGCCCGTCGGACGTGCGGTGCGACGCGTCGAACGTCCCGCCTGCGTTATTCATCAGGACGTCGATGGTCCCGACGGCGGAGTTGATCTCGGCGGCGAGATCCCGCACCTCCGAGAGCGCGGAGAAGTCGGCGGTGAACTGCCGCGCACCGGTCTCGGCGGCGATCGGCGCGAGCTTCTTCGCCGAGCGTCCGACGAGGACGAGATCGGTGTCGGGTCCGGCCAGGGATCGCGCGGCAATTGCGCCGATCCCGTCGCTGGCGCCGGTGAGCACGATGGTGCGTTTCTGTCCGGACGGGGTGTCACTGGCCATCGGTCGTGCCCTCCGATCCGCCGACCGCGTGACCCTCGTCAGTGTGGTCGGCCGGTGGCTGCGCTCCGTCGTAAGACGCCTTGTCTTCCCGGATTCGGTCGGTCTCGCCGATCTCGGTGTCCCCTGCGGTGGGCAGTGCCGAGGCCGGCCCGCCATTCTCGTCGGGGTCGCTCCGCATGTCGGGGTCGGCCTTCACTTCGTCGTCGGTCGTGGTCCATGTGGGCTTCTCGTTGTCCGGCATCTCTCCACCTTGCCCCAAGACGCGGGATTTCACACCGCCCTTGACTTCAACTGAACTTGAGGTTGTGTGCTCGTCGTCGTGATCACACTCGACCCGGCGAGCCGGCGCATCGGCCTCATCCTCGTCGTCCCGACCCTCATGGTGATGCTCGACGTGACGGTCGTGACCGTCGCGCTCCCGCAACTGACCACCGAATTCGACGCGCCGCTGTCCAGCGTGCAGTGGGTGACCACCGCGTATGCACTGGCCCTTGTCGCGGTCATGCCGCTGTCGGCCTACGCCAGCAACCGCTTCGGCGGCCGACGGGTCTACTGCGCGTCCCTCCTGGTCTTCGTTCTCGGTTCGCTCCTCACCGCCCTGTCCTGGAACATCGGCAGTCTCATCGTGTTTCGTGCGCTCCAGGGGCTCGGTGGTGGGATGCTGCAACCCGTCGGCATGGCCATCGCGCTGCAGGCGGTGCCGGAGGCGCTGCGCGGACGGATGATGGCCATCCTCGGACTGCCCACCCTCGTCGGTCCCGTGCTCGGTCCGGTGCTGGGCGGCGTACTCGTCGACCACGGCAGCTGGCGCGTCGTCTTCGCGGTGAACGTGCCCCTCGGCCTGATTGCGGCAGTCCTGGCGTGGCGGTTCTTCCCCCGAACCGCCACGCGCCGCATGCCGCGCATCGACCTGCGAGCCGTGGCGGCGCTGTCACCGGGCGGGGCGTTCCTGGTTCTCGGCCTGTCCCGCGCCGGGGACACCGGGTCGCTGCTCGCGGCATCGATACTTGTCCCGGTCGGTATCGGCCTGGTCCTCCTGGGCTACTTCGTCCGACGATCGCTGCGCAGCCGCACGCCCGTCCTGGATCTCCGGTTGCTGGCGCACGCGCGTCTACGCGGTGGCGTCGTGGTGATGATCTTCTTCGCCGGGGCGTACTTCGGGTCGATGACGATCCTGCCCATCTACGTCCAGTCGGTCCGGTCCGATTCGGCCACGACCGCGGGCATGCTGTTCGTCCTCCCCGCGCTCCTGAGCGGCATCACTCTCCAGATCGCCACGCGGGTCGCCGATTCCGTGGACCCGCGACGGGTTGCGATGTGCGGCATCGTGCTGTCGACGACGGCGATGATTCTGATGGCCACGCTGCTCGACGAGTCGACCCCCTACCCGGCCGTCGTCGCGATCCTCGCTCTCATGGGGATCGGTGTCGGCGCGACGATGCTGCCCACCATGACGGCCGCCACCCGCGACCTCGAGGGCGCAGACACCCCGGGCGGCACGACCATCCTCACGACCTCGAACCAGTTCGCCGTCGCGCTGGCGTCGGCCGCGATCACGGCCACCATTGCGGCCCTGATGAACTCGCGCAGCACGGCGGTCGACCGGCGGGGAGTGGCAGGTGCGATGTCGTTGAGTCCCGCCGAACGCATCGACGCCGCGCCCGAGTTGGCCTCGGCGATCGCCGACACGTACCTCCTCACGGCCGGTCTTCTCGTGTGCGCCCTCCTCGCGGCCGTGTTCGTGATGCCGGGGCGGCGGACCCTTCGGGACGCTCGCAACCTCGCTCCTCAGGGGGCGGGGTGACGTGTTCGCTCCTCAGGGGCCGGATGGGCGGCTCGCCGCTTGTGAGTCCGGCTCAGGCGATGAACAGAATCCACCCGTAGACGAGCAGCCCGAAGACGAAGACCCCGGCGTAGGCCCAGCCGACCCAGATGGCGGCGGTGGCGAAGGGGAGACCCACCTCGCGACGCTGCCGGATCTGGGTGCGCGCACGGTATCCGAGGACCAGTCCCACGATGAAGGTGATCCCGAGGATCGACAACGCCAGGGCCCACAACGCCATCCGATTGACGCGCGGACCGGCACCGGACTGGGGAGCCACGCTGTCCTCCGAACTTTTGGCGGGTTCGACTGCTGAGTAGGCCTGGGTCGCCGGGGAGGCAGGGCCCGAGGTCTCGGTGTCCGGGCGGTCGGCGACAGCGGGTGTGCCGGCCGCGGCGGGACCGTCCACGACGCGCGTGTCGGGAGACGGATCGCCGGACAGCCCGACTGCCAGCCCGCCCGCACCCACCACCTGTGTCGCGTGATCGTCCCGGTCGGAATCCCGACCGGCGGAGTCGGGTCGTCCGCCCGGGGCTGCACCCGGCCGGGGCCCGGCGAAGGGTGGACGGGAGCCATCTGTGGGCCTATTGCCTTGTGGCGGAGCGCCTTTGGCGAACGGCACTCCTCCCGGGCCCGGGCGTTGACCGGGTGGGGGTCGGCGTCCGGGCGGACCGGATGGCATCGGCGGTCGCGGACCCGGGCCGGACGAATTGCCGCCTGGGCGTTGCACGGTGGGGTTTGCGCCCGCCACCGGCCCGGCCGGCACGGGCCCGGGGCCGCTCGGCCGCGGACGCGGCGCACCGGGCGGGTGCGGTCCCCCGGAGGGACCAGACGTCCCGAACGAGTCACCGCGCGGCGGGGCCGGTCGCCGGCCCGGCGGGGGCCCGGGTCTGGTGGGTGGTCGACCCCCCGGCGGCGGCGTGAAGTCACCGCGGGGCGCCGGCCGGCCGTCGGAACGGTCGGGAGCGTCGGCTCCCTGCGACGAGGTCGGCGAGCCCGCAGGTCGTGCGGGGGACCGTTCCCACGGCGCCGGGTTGCTCGTCGGTGCGGAGCTCTCGGGCGCCGACCAGGACTCGCGGGTCCGGTCGTCTGCGCCGCCGGACCCCGGCGGCGGGTTCGGGGAGCGCTCGTCGTCTGAGGTCACGAGACCAAATTACCCGTGCGTGGCGAGCGGCCCGGTGTCGCGTCGGCCGCGGCGGGTCACGAAGCCTGCGTCTCGGTGCTCTCGGCGAGCGCCTCGCGGACCTCCTCGATCCGCGGGACGGTCGGGGACACCGGGGCCACCACGCGTCGGGCGCGACGCAGCGAGCCGACGACGACGGCGGTGACGGACGCGGCGACCACACCCAGCGCGGTCAAGAGGTAGTTCTTGGACATGGGCTCAAGAGTGCCAGCCGGTGTGCGCCGCTGCCACCCCGCCCGGTGCATCTGCGCACCTCGGGGCCGTGTCCCGACCAGCGGATCCGGGTGAGTGGTTGGATGGAGGGATGACTACACCGAAAAGCTCCGCAGTCATCCACACCAATCGCGGCGACATCAAGGTCGACCTGTTCCCGAACCATGCACCCAAGACGGTCGAGAACTTCGTCGGGCTGGCCGACGGCAGCAAGGAATACAGCAAGCCCAACGCGTCCGGCGGCAACTCCGGCCCGTTCTTCGACGGCTCGGTCTTCCACCGCGTCATCTCCGGTTTCATGATCCAGGGCGGCGACCCGACCGGAACCGGCATGGGCGGCCCCGGCTACCAGTTCGGCGACGAGTTCCACCCGGAGCTGCAGTTCGACCGTCCGTACCTGCTCGCGATGGCCAACGCCGGCCCAGGTACCAACGGCTCGCAGTTCTTCATCACCGTCGGCCCGACCCCGCACCTCAACCGTCGCCACACCATCTTCGGTGAGGTCACCGATCCGGCTTCGCAGCAGGTCGTCGACGCGATCGCCACGACGTCGACCGACCGCAGCGACCGCCCGCTCGACGAGGTCGTCATCGAGAAGATCGAGGTCAACTGACCTCTCCGGAGCACACCGCCCCGCAGCGGGCGGTGTGTTACCGGCATCCCGACCGTCCCACCGGCTTGTCCTGCAGCCGGTGCGGACGGCCGGCGTGTCCCGAGTGCCTGCGTCCGGCATCGGTCGGCCAGCACTGTCTCGAATGCCTCCGCAACGACGGCGTGCAACGGTCGCCGTCGCTCGGCGGCCCACGCCGCGGTGTCCCCGTGATGGCGCGCACCCGCACGGCCCCGACGCAGCCCTACGCCACCTACGCGATGATCGCGGTCAACCTGCTGATCTTTGCCCTGTGTGTACTCCAGGCCGGCGTGGGCGATCCCGGCGGTGCGGCGATCTTCGGCGCCGGCGACCTCCTCAAGAGCGACGTCGCGACCGGCGAGTACTGGCGACTCCTCACCGCGGGCTTCCTGCATTTCAGCGTCATGCACGTGGCCGTCAACATGCTGTCGCTCTACATCCTCGGCCGCGATCTCGAACTCGCCCTCGGTATCGGCCGATACCTGGCCGTCTACCTGATCGCACTGCTCGGCGGCAGCGCTGCCGTCATGCTCTTCGAGGACGACCGCGCCCTGACCGCCGGAGCCTCCGGAGCCATCTACGGACTCATGGGCGCGATGCTCGTGATCATCCTCAAGGCCCGCGTGTCCCCGGTCCCGGTTCTGCTCATCATCGGCTTCAACGTGGTGCTGTCGTTCTCACTGCCGGGCATCTCGGTCCTCGGGCATCTCGGCGGGCTCGCCTTCGGAGCGGCCGCCACCGCGGCGATCGTGTACCTCCCCGACGCCGTGCTGCCCGCGGGTCGTCGGACTCCCCAGGCCGCGAGTCGCGTCGGCTGGATCGCGCTCGCCGCACTGTTCCTCGTGGCGCTGGGGCTCGGCATCGGCGCGGGCGTCGCGTACGACGGGCTCGTCTACATCCGCTGAGCTACGGCGCGACCTACCCCTCGTCGACGACGAAGCCGGCGTCGCGCAGCGCGTCGACCACGGTCGGCAGGTCGGTCCCGAGGTCCCAGCGGCTGAAGACCACGAGTCGGGTGTCGTCGCGAGGGCCGACGCCGCGGTCGTGCGCGGTCGTGCCGGCTGCGTCGTCGTCGAGAACGTCGATCTCCAACTGTCCGACCCGCCGGCCGACCCGACGGATCGACAGCGTCCGAATCCGTTCGATGCGTTCTGGGGGGTACGTCCGTTGGCCTCGCAAGGTCCCGAGGACCAGAGCGGGGTTCGGACCCGATGTGATGGCCAGTCGGGGACGCACCAGCAGGGTGTAGGCGCCGAGCACGAGAAGGAGAATCCCGGCGACGCCCATCAGGACCATGCCGGCCGGATCGGCAGCGGCGACGACCGCCGCCACCACCAACGCGACGCCGCCGAGGCAGCCGGCCAGACCGGCGCCGACGGGGGTCGCCCACGCATGTGTGTAAGAGACCTCGGAGTTATCCACAGGAGTTACTCACAGTGGGGATGACTTACACACATGTGATTTCCACAGTGTGGATAACTTACACGCGTGTGTTTCAGCAGCTCAGCGCATTCGACACGCGAACGACCGCCGGCGTCTACCGCCAACGCATCGTCATCAACAGGCCCGCCACCATCAGCGAGAAACCGATCAGGAAGTTCCACGAGTTGAGTTCGGCCATCCAGTGCAGGACCTGGCCCTCGCCGCCGTACGCGGTGGGCGTGGCGGCCAGGTAGTAGACGACGAGCCAGGCGAGACCCAGCACCATCAGGCCGAGCATGACGCCTACATAGATGGTGCTCGAAGGGCCGGCCTTGACCTTGACCGGCGTCCGGCTGGCCGGGTTGATGGTGTAATCGGTCTTCTTCCGGACTTTTGACTTCGGCATGACTTCCTCCGTTGTGCGGCACCGTCGGGGCGGTCGTACGCGGGCGGGAGAAGGTGAGCTCGTCCCCGCCACTGGCAAACACTCGAGATCTACGGTATCTCACCAGGTCGCCGACGCCGACCACCCGCTTCGGCGGTAGCCTTTCTCGCGTGAGTCGCATTCTGGTGGTCGACAACTACGACAGCTTCGTCTACAACCTGGTCCAGTACTTGGGCCAGCTGGGCGTCGAGGCCGTCGTGTGGCGCAACGACGACCCGCAACTCTCCCCGGCCGATCCCGACCATCTGCGCGAGGCCGTTGCCGGATTCGACGGCGTCCTCCTCAGCCCCGGTCCCGGCACGCCCCAGCGGGCCGGGGCGACGATGCCGATGGTCCGTGTCGCCGCCGAACAAGAACTGCCACTGCTGGGTGTGTGCCTGGGACATCAGGCGATCGGTGCGGCGTTCGGCGGCACCGTCGACCGCGCACCCGAACTCCTGCACGGCAAGACCTCACTGGTCTTCCACGATGACGCCGGCGTGCTCGAAGGACTGCCGGATCCGTTCACCGCCACGCGCTATCACTCGCTGACGGTGCTCCCCGAGACGATCCCCGACGAACTCGTCGTCACCGGACGCACCGAGTCGGGCATCGTGATGGCGATGGCCCACCGTGAACTACCCATCCACGGCGTGCAGTTCCACCCGGAGAGCGTCCTAACCCAGGGCGGTCACCGGATGCTCGCCAACTGGCTCAAGACATGCGGGATCGAGATCGACGAGACCCGCGTGGCCGCCCTCGAAGCCGAGATGGCGACCGCGGTCGGCTGACTTCGGCGGCGAGGTCACCGAAGTGGTTTCGACTCGGCTCCTCGCTCCGCTCGGTGCCGGCTCAACCAGCGGAGACTCGGCTCCTCGACCTCGACGCGCTCCTTCGTCGCTTGCTCGGCCCGGCGGCTCCGCTCGGTGCCGGCTCAACCAGCGGTGAAGCTCAGTTGGGCAGCAGGCTCGCCTGGCCGACGATGATCGTGATCGAACCGCTCTTGCGGGCCTGGGACCCGGGATTCGGCTCCTGGCCGACGACGCGACCGTCGTCGGGGCTGCCGAGCGGCACGTTGCGGGTCTGCCGCGTCAGCGTCGACCGCTCCCAGCCGGCCCGCTCGAGATCGGCCTGGGCCTCGGCGGGCGTCTTGCCCCGGAGATTCGGGACGGTGAAGAGGTTGCCCCGCGACACGCTGATCTGCACGGTGCTGCCCTGCTCGGTGGTCGACCCGGGACCCGGTGAGGTGCTGATGACCTCTCCGGCCGGACGCTCGGAGTCGGCCGCGACCACGACGACCATCATCCCGAGCTCTTCCAGCACGGCTCGTGCCTGACTCTCGGACATGCCGACGACATCGCGGACCGTCACCTCGCGCGGGCCGTTGCCGACGTTGACGACGACCGCACCGTTGACCGGGACCTCGGCGCCGACGGCCGGTGCCGTCGAGACCACCTTGTCCTTCATCTCGGTCGTCGAGTCCACGCGGTCGGTTCGCACGTTGGTGAACCCGAGCACCTTGAGCTGATCCAACGCCTCGGCCGGCGTCTTGCCCACGAGATCCGACGGCAATCGAACACGCTGAGGACCCGTCGAGACATAGAGCGCGACCTCGGAGCCCTCGGCCGCCATCACGCCCTCACCCGGGGTCGACCGTGTGGCGAGACCGACACCGACGTCGAGGCTCGGTTCCTCCAGCACGCGGACCTCGAAGCCGGCCCGTTCCAGCGAGGCCTGCGCGTCGTCGGAGCTGAGTCCGGAGACCGCCGGCACCGACACCTGCGGCGCCGACCCCGAACCCCACGGTGACCACAGGAAGAGACCTCCGACGAGCACCACGACGGCGAGCAGCGCGCCGGCCATGAGGAGCCGTGAGCGGCGTCGGGGTGTCTCCTCGGTGTCCTCGTCACGCCGGTGGTTTCCGCCGTTGCCGTTCGAGGTGCGGCCCGCGATCGGCCGACGCGGACCGGTCGTCTCCGTCCGGGTGGGCCGGCGCGGTCCGGTGTCGATGAACTCGGTGCGTTCCTCGTCCGAGAGCAGCATCGGCGCCGACGGTTTGCCACCGGCGAGCACCCGGATCAGATCGGCGCGCAGGTCGGCCGCTGATTGATACCGGTTGTCCTTGTTCTTGCTCATCGCCTTCAGGACGACGGAATCGAGTTCGCGTGGGATCTCCGGCCGGACGTGCGACGGCCACGGGGGATCCTCGTGCACGTGCTGGTGTGCCACCGCCACCGGCGAGTCCCCGGTGAACGGCGGCTCACCGGTGAGCAGCTCGAAGAGCACGCACCCCATCGAGTAGATGTCGCTGCGCGGGTCGACCTTGATGCCACGGGCCTGTTCGGGCGACAGGTACTGCGCCGTACCCATGACCGCGGACGTCTGGGTCATCGTCGACGTCGAGTCGCTCATCGCGCGGGCGATGCCGAAGTCCATGACCTTGACGGCGCCGGACTTGTCGATCATCACGTTCGCCGGCTTCATGTCCCGGTGGACGATGCCGTTGCGGTGCGAGAAGTCCATCGCCGCGGCGACATCGGCCATCCACGTCATCGCCTGTCGCGGCGAGATCGGACCGTTGGCGCGCAACACATCCCGCAGGGTGTCACCGTCGACGTACTCCATCACGATGAACGGCAACGGGCCGTCCTCGGTCTCGGCCTCGCCGGTGTCGAAGACCTGCACGATCGTGGGGTGGTTCAGCTTCGCGGCGTTCTGGGCCTCGCGGCGGAACCGGAGATAGAACGACGGGTCACGGGCGAGGTCGGCACGCAGCACCTTCACCGCGACGTCGCGGTGCAGCAGCAGGTCGCGCGCATAGTGCACCTCGGACATGCCACCGAAACCCAGCGTTTCGCCGAGTTCGTAGCGGTCGGAGAGGTGGTGTGGTGTCGACATCGGCCTCGGTGGTTGCCCCTCAGGATCTGTGGTCAGAACGGGTCATTCGGAAACTATCGGCTCAAACGCACGGCTCGTACACGCAGGTACCATCAGCACAGCGGTGAGAACGGTACGCCGGGGAAACACGGGGTTCCGGTGGCGGCACCGGGGTCCGGCGGCGGCTCGGAGGTGTCGGTCTGCTGACGCGGCGTGGTCGTCTCCGTCGACGTCTCTTCGCTGGTCGTCTCTTCGCTGGTGGTCGTACGGGTCGTACGTCGAGTCGTGGTCGGCTCGTCGGGCTCCTCGGTCGGTTCCACCGCGGTCGTGGTCTCGACGACCGTCGTCGACGGCGGCGGTGGTGTCGCCGCGTCCCCGTTCCCGCTGTTCACCAGATAGAACCCGATGAGCCCGATGGCACCGACGAGAAGGGCGGCCGCGATGCCGGCCAGGACCTTCTGACCGGTGGTCCAGCTGTTGTCCGGCGGCGGTGGCGCCACCGCGGTCCGCGACGTCGGCCGAGGGGTCACCGGCCGCGAGGCCGCACCCGTCGGGGTGGCCCCACGAGCGACTGCGGCGCCGAGCGCGGCGGCTCCCGCTGCGCCTGCCGCGGCACCGGCGATCGCGCCCGGTCGCGGCGGACGCCGCCCGGCACGCACGGCGGCGACCGCGTCGGCGAACTCGCCACCGTTCGCGTAACGCTGCCGCGGATCCTTGGCCATCGTGATCTCGATGAGCTCGCGGACCCCGGACGGCAGGTTCGTCGGCAGGGGTGGCGGTGCCTCCCGGATGTGCTTCATCGCGACGGTGATCGCACCGTCGCCGAGGAACGGACGACGCCCGGTGAGGGCCTCGTAGCCGACGACGCCGAGCGAGTAGACGTCCGACGCCGCGGTCGCCTCGTCGCCGGTGGCCTGCTCCGGGGAGATGTATTGCGCGGTCCCCATGACCATCCCGGTCTTGGTGACCGGGGCGGAGTCGACGGCCTTGGCGATGCCGAAGTCGGTGATCTTCACCTGGCCGACGGGGGTGATCAGGATGTTGCCGGGTTTGACGTCGCGGTGGACGAGTCCCTGGCTGTGCGCGGCCTGCAGGGCGCGGCCGGTCTGCTCGAGCATGTCGAGGGTGTTGGTCAGCGACAACCGCCCGAGGCGGGAGATCACCGAGTTCAGGGGCTCACCGTCGACGAGCTCCATCACCAGGTACGCGAGCGGGTCGCCGCCGTTGTAATCCGGGGTCTCGCCGTAGTCGAAGACGTTCGCGATCCCGGGGTTGTTCAGCTTCGCGGTGGTCTGGGCCTCCGCGCGGAACCGCGCGATGAACTCCGGATCACTGGTGTACTCGGCCTTGAGGACCTTCACCGCGACCCGACGATTGAGGCGCGTGTCGAGCGCCTCCCACACCTGGCCCATGCCGCCCGTGGCGATCAGGCGGATGAGCCGATACCGGTCGCCGATGGTGGTGCCGTTCTGCAGGCTCATCGACTGCCACCTCCCACCAGTGAGTTGATCACTTCTCGTCCGATCGGCGCCGCGACGGTCCCACCGACCGAGTCCGCGCCGAATTGTCCATTCTCCACCACGACGGCCACCGCGATCTGTGCGTTCGACGACGGTCCGAAGGCGATGTACCAGGAGAACGGAGTGTCCGTGCTCGATCCGCTCTCCGCCGTACCGGTCTTCGACGCAATCGACACCGGGCCGCCCGCGCCGGCCGTCGACCGCTCCGACTCGATCATCATCGACGTCAGTTCGGCGGCCTGCTCGGGCGTGATCGGCTTGTTGGCCGTCGTCGGCGGTGTGGTCTGCAGGGTCCGCAGATCTGCGGCCTGCAACTTGTCGACCAGGTACGGCTGCATGCGCACACCTCCGTTGGCCACCGTCGCGGCGATCATCGCGTTCTGTAGCGGGGTGAGCCGGACGTCACGCTGGCCGATCGACGCCTGTGCGAGGACGTCGAGGGACGGGATCTGCCCGACCGTCGAGTCGACGACGGGCATCGGGATGTCGGGGCCGGGCTGATCGAGGCCGAACAGACTCGCGGTCTCGGTGAACTTGGGGATCGCGTCGGACATCTTCTCGGTCACCAGTTCGGCGAAGGCGGTGTTGCACGAGTACTTGAACGCCGTCTCGAGCGACACGGTTCCGCCCGACGACCCGGGGCAGGTCTCGCCGCCGTAGTTCGGGAGAGACACGTCGGTGCCCGGCAACGGGAAGGTCGGAGCTGCGGTGAGGCGGATGCCCGGGGTGATGTTGTCGCGCAGGGCCGCGGCGGAGGTGACGACCTTGAAGGTCGAGCCGGGCGGGTAGAGCTGGCTGATCGCACGGTTGAGCATCGGCTGCGCGGTGTCACCGGGCCGGTTCCACGCCTCCCAGCTGCTCTCCCGGACCTCCTGGTCGTGGCTCGCGAGCCGGTTGGGGTCGTAGCTCGGCGTCGAGACCATCGCCAGGATCTTGCCGGTGTTCGGCTGCAACGCCACGACGGCCCCGCGGCACGGACCGTCGCACGGCCCGTTGAGCATGGCCTGGTACGCGGCCTGCTGCACCTTGGGGTTGATCGTCGTGACGACGTTGCCGCCGCGCGGGTCGCGCCCGGAGAACATGTCCATGAACCGCTGACCGAAGAGTCGGTCGTCGGATCCGTTCAGGATGCTGTTCTCGTAGTGCTCGATCTGGCTGGCCAGGTACTGGAACGAGTAGAAACCGGTGACCGGGGCGAACGCCTCGGCGCCCTCCCGCGGGTACTGGCGCAAGAACTTCAGGCGGCTCTCGATCGGCACCGACAGCGCGATCACCGTGCCGTCGGCGGTCGTGATCAGGCCGCGCTGCCGGGAGTACTCGTCGAGCAGCACCCGATTGTTGCGGGGGTCGGTCTTGAGGGCGTCGGCCTTGAACACCTGCACGTAGGTGGCGTTGGCGAGCAGGGCGATGATCATCACGATCACCGCCATCGACACATTGCGGATCGGCTTGTTCATCGACGCTTCACCACCTGCGTCGGCAGTGCCTCGACGGGCTTGGCGGCGGGACGCTTCTTCCCGGGATCGGGTTCCCGCGCGGCGTTCGAGATCCGGATGAGCAACGCGACCAGGATGTAGTTGGCCAGCAGCGACGATCCGCCGTAGGACAGGAACGGCGTCGTGAGACCCGTCAGCGGGATCAGCTTGGTGACGCCGCCGACGACGACGAAGATCTGCATCGCGATGGTGAACGCCAGGCCGGTCGCTAGCAGTTTGCCGAAGCTGTCACGGACGGCGATGCCGGTCCGCAGACCGCGGTGGATGAAGATCATGTACAGCAGCAGGATCGCGGTGAGGCCGGCCAGGCCGAGTTCCTCGCCGATGGTCGAGATGATGAAGTCGGTGTTGGCGAACGGCACGATGTTGGGCCGGCCCGAACCGAGTCCGGTGCCGAACAGTCCGCCCGTGGCCAGACCGAACAGGCTCTGCCCGATCTGGTAGCCCGAGCCGTCGAAGTCCTCGAAGGGGTTCAGCCACACCGAGACCCGGGTCTGCAGGTGCGAGAAGATCGACCACGCGAAGACCGCGCCGATCGCGAAGAGCCCGATGCCCAGCACCAGCCACTCGACGCGCGAGGTGGCCACGTAGAGCATCGTCAGGATGGTCGCGAAGATCAGCAGCGACGTACCCAGGTCTTTCTGGACCACCATGACGGCGATGGCGATGGCCCAGGCAGCCAGCAGCGGACCGAGGTCACGGGCGCGCGGGAGGTCGACACCGAGCACGTGCGGACCGGCGGTGATGAACAGATCACGCTTGGAGACCAGCACCGCGGCCGCGAAGATGATGATCAGGATCTTGGAGAACTCACTGGGCTGGATCGAGAAGAACGGCGTGATGATCCAGTTCTTCGACCCGTTGATCTCCGAGAACGCGCTGGGCAGGATCGCCGGGATGATCAAGAAGACCAGTCCGCCGAGGCCGAGCGTGTAGGCGTACCGCGAGAGCGTGCGGTGGTCGCGGATGAGGATGAGCACCGCGGAGAACGCCACGATGCCCAGCACTGCCCACAGCAACTGCTGATCGGCGTTGCGGGTCGCCTCGGTGGCGTTCACCGACTCCCCGGTGTTGCCCGTGCCGAGGTCGAGACGATGGATCAGGACCAGGCCGAGACCGTTCAGGACGGCCACGACGGGCAGCATTATCGGATCGGCGTGGGGTGCGTAGCGGCGAACCACCAGATGGGCGACCCCGAACAGTGCGGTGTACGCGGCGACGTACTTGAGGATGTCCCAGGTCAGGTTCTGGCCCTGGGCGGCTTGGACGATGAGCAGCGCCACCGTCACCAGGCCGATGGCGAATCCCAGGAGCAGCAGTTCGGCGTTGCGGCCGGTGCTCGTGGCGGGTTGGCGTGGCGGGGCGTGCGGGGCGGGCGCGGCTTGAGTCATCTCACCTGCTGCCGGCAGCTCGTGACGGCGTCCTGGTCAGGTGCGGGCGTGTCGGCCGGCCCGGCGTTGCCGGTGGACGGTGCCACCGATTCAGTGGCGCCCTGCTGCGGGATGCCCGGTGCCGGCGCCGCGGTGGCGCGGGGTGCCGGGGCGGACGGATCGGTGCTCGGCGTCGACTCCGACGGTGCCGGTGCCGGGGGAGTCGGCGCGGGGGAGGGCGACGAGGGTGCGTTGTCGCAGCGGAAGGTGAGCTCGTCGGTGACGACGCCTTGGATCTGTTCCTCGCTCTTGTTCCGGATCATCACGTTCTTGACCGACTGGGCAGGACCCGACACCAGGTCGTCGACGTTGAGCGGGAACTCGCAGGAGGCGTCGTAGGAGATGAACGTGTAGCTCGGTTCCGCCTGGTCGAGATCTTCGACGCAGACGCGCTGCACCGGGTTGCTCATCGACAGGAAGAAGACCTTCTCCGGTGAACCCTGGTAGATGAGCACATCGCCGGTGTCGTCGGCGGCCACGTAGTAGTTGCTGCGCACGATGGCGCGGACGACGAAGATGCCGACGACGAGCGCGGCGATCACGGCCAGCGCGACTCCGGCGACGATCCAGCGGCGGTACTTGCTCTTCTGCTTGGCGGGGGGCTCGTCCTCGGTCAGCACCGTCGGACGCTGCGGTTCGGCAGGCGGCGGGCGTAGTGCCGCGGCGCGTCCCGCGGCGGTGGCGGGATCGGGGGTGTAGATCTCCTCGTTGCCGCCGGCGGCCCCGCCGACGATCGGTCGCGAATCGCCGTACTGGGTGTCGACGACGTCGGCGAGGACGACGGTCACGTTGTCGGGGCCGCCGCCGCGCAGTGCGAGCTCGATGAGGCGGTCCGCGCACTCCTTGGGGTCAGCGATGGAGCCGAGGGTCTCGGCGATGGTGTCCTCGGTCACGACGTCTGACAGGCCGTCGCTGCAGAGCATGTACCGGTCACCCGCGCGCGCTTCCCGCATGGTGAGAGTCGGCTCGACCTCGGTGCCGGTCAGTGCGCGCATGATCAGCGAACGCTGCGGGTGGGTGTGTGCCTGTTCGGCGGTGATCCGACCTTCGTCGACGAGGGTCTGGACGAACGTGTCGTCGCGGGTGATCTGGGTCAGGGCACCGTCGCGATACATGTAGCCGCGAGAATCGCCGATGTGGCACAACCCGATTCGGCTACCGGCGAAGAGGATCGCGGTGAGCGTGGTGCCCATGCCGTCGAGTTCGGGTGACTCCTGCACCTGCGCGGCGATCGCCTCGTTGCCGGCTCGGGTGGCGCTGTCGAGCTGGGTGAGCAGGTCGCCGCCGGGCTCGTCGTCGTCGAGCGTGCTCAGCGCGCGGATGACCAGTTGGCTGGCGACTTCGCCGGCCGCGTGGCCGCCCATGCCGTCGGCGAGTGCGAGCAGGCGCGGACCCGCGTAGAAGGAGTCCTCGTTGTTGGACCGAACGAGACCGCGGTCGCTGCGCGCGATGTAGCGCAACACAAGTGTCACGGGCGCAACTCGATCACGGTCTTGCCGATGCGGATCGGCGTGTTCAGCGGCACCTTGACCGCGGTTGTCACCTTGGAACGATCGAGGTAGGTGCCGTTGGTGGAGCCGAGGTCTTCGACGTACCAGTCGTCGCCGCGTCGCGAGAGCCGCGCGTGCCGTTCGGAGGCGTAGTCGTCGGTGAGCACGAGCGTCGAGTCGTCCGCGCGTCCGAGCAGGACCGGTTGCTGGCCGAGGCTGATCCGTGTGTTCGCCAGTGCACCGTGGGTCACCACGAGGTAGCGGGCCGCGCCGCGGACGCCACCACCGCGGCGTCGTTTCTCCGAGCCGCCCGAGTACCGGGGCATACGCAGACCGCCGGCCGACGCGATGTCGGCGCGCAGGGTGCGGATCACGGCGAAGACGAACAACCAGAGCAACAACAGGAACCCGATGCGGGTCAGTTGCAGCACCAAGCCCTGCATGTCGTGTTCACCTCCAGCGCGTTCCGTCTCGGTCGGGTCGTACCCGCGGCAGCAGTCGTCGGGCCGCCGATCGAAAGGAGCGGACCCGACTGCATCTTATGGGCAGATCCGCCGAACCCGGTCATTCGGATATGACAGTTCAGTATCAACCGGCCGGAGTGGTCTCTGGCCGGTGTCGACTGCCGCGCGCCCGCGGTGGGCGTGCGCTCGGCGTATGCGGGTCTACTGGAACCGGACGGTGATGTCGGAGTGTCCGACGCGGATGCGGTCGCCGTCGGCGAGTTCCCAGGTGTTCACCTGGAGATCGTTGACGGTGGTGCCGTTGGTCGAGTTGAGGTCGGTGAGCATGGCGGTCGCGCCGTCCCAGCGGATCTCCACGTGACGGCGCGAAACGCCGGTGTCGGGCAGACGGAACTGCGCGTCCTGTCCGCGGCCGATCACATTGGATCCCTCGTGCAGCTGGAAGGTGCGGTTGCTGCCGTCTTCGAGCAGCAGCGTGATCGACGACGGGGCGTACCCCGCTGCCGGCCGGCCCGCGCCGTAACCCTGGTCGTACCCGCCCTGGTAGTCGTACCCGGCGGGCTGCTGACCGTAGGCCTGCTGGCCGTAGCCCTGCTGCTCATAGCCCTGCTGGCCGTAACCCTGGTCGTAGGCGGGCTGCTGGCCGTAGCCCTGCTGGTCGTATCCCTGCTGTCCGTAGCCGGGCTGCTGGCCATAGCCCTGGTCGTAGCCGGGTTGTTGGCCGTAGCCCTGCTGGTCGTATCCCTGCTGTCCGTAGCCGGGCTGCTGGCCATACGCCTGCTGGTCGTAGCCCTGCTGGCTGTAACCCTGCTGTCCGTAGCCGGGCTGCTGGCCGTAACCCTGGTCGTAGCCTTGCTGGCCGTAACCCTGCTGGTCGTATCCCTGGTCGTAACCGGGCTGCTGACCGTACTGGTCGTAGCCCTGCTGGCCGTAACCCTGGTCGCCCTGCTGTCCCGATCCCTGGCCGTACTGGTCGTACGCGGGATCGGCGCCCCTGCGCTGGTCGTATCCGGGATTCTGAGTCATCTTGGGGGCTCCTTGGTCGGGGGCGTCGGTAGGTGGGGGAACAGGGGCCGGGCGTCCGGCCGGTGGGCCGGGGACCGGTGCACCGTGCGGCTGTTCCGAACGTGCTGCCACCGGGCGGGGCCGCGCGTCCGGGTTGACCGTGCCGCGTGCGCGGAAGATCCCCGTGTGCAAGGACGGCGATTGCTCGAACTCTACGACGACCTTGCCGTAGGTCTGCCACCCGTTGTCCTTGATGAAGTTTTCCAAATGCTTCGAGAAAGTCTTGCGGTTCAGCTCGTATTCCGCAGCGATGTGCTGATGATCGGTGGGACTGAACAGCAGGGTGTAGCTGTTGGCCGCAAGGACCGTACCGTCACCGAGGTTCTCGAGCGACTCCTCGGCTTCTCGCTGTAGCCCGTTCTCGATCTCCTGCGGGGCCACCTGACCACCGAAGACACGGGCAAAACCGTCGTCAACTGCACCTTCGAGCTTGCGTTCCAGTCGTTGCAGGATCCCCACCGAGACCTCCTTTCGCGGCAATAGAGCGTGTCGCCGTGCATCTGGCCTTGTTTGATGATAGCGACATCAACGGCCAACTGTGCCACCAAGGCAACTGGTGCACCGTCTGCAACACCTGTCCCATTGGTGTGTATTCGGCATCTGACGTAACCCGACGTACTGCACAAATGCAACGTCGGAGATCGAGTTTTGTTTCGGTGGCGGCGTGCTGCTATCGTCGTCCAGTCGCCGGACACACCCAGTTCGACGACATGCCCACCGGAACTCCGGTGGCCACGGGCGAGTGGCGGAATGGCAGACGCGCTGGCTTCAGGTGCCAGTGTCCTTCGGGACGTGGGGGTTCAAGTCCCCCTTCGCCCACCAGAGCAGAGCTCATGAAAAAGGTCAGGTCGCATGCGACCTGACCTTTTTCGTCGGTGTGGATCGTGTCAGACCCGCCGCACCGGAGGCGGGGTCCAGGCCCCGGTGAGCGCCGCCCGTTGTGGCGCGTACAGGCGCAACGTCACACCCAGCGGCCCGCGGGGGGTGGGCAACCAGTTGTCGACGAGCTCCGGCCCGGGGTTGACGTGCTGGAGGTACAGGTCCAAAGAGCCGTCGGCGTTGAACCGCAAGTTGTCGCGGTCGCCGATCGCGAACCGGTCGATCTCGTTCCCGACCTGGTAGCCCTCGGCGTCGTACATGGTCACCGACCAGAACGCGTCGACCGGGGGTAGTTCTCCGGCGGCGAAGTGAAGTCGGTAGTCGTGTTCACCGGACAGCGGTTGACCATCGGAGTCGGTCAACAACAGCGGGTAGATGGCGTCTTCGGGCGGATTCGCGCCCAGCCCCACCAGAGTCACCTGTGATCGCGCCAGATAGTCGTTGCCGTACACCCCGATCGATTTCGTGACCACTTCCCAGCCGTTGGCGACCGTGCCGAGGCGCATGACATCGCCGATGGACGCGAGAGCCGACTTCGCTCCCCGTTCGATCTCGGCGATCTCGTCCGAGCCGAAGCGACTCGCGTCGAAGCTGCGGCCGGGGACGAGTCCGAGTCCGGCGATCCGCATCAGCACGGAGTTGTCGGTGGCGTGCGGTGGGACGACCCTCAACACCTCGGCCGCCCGGGTGAAGAACTCGACGGCCGACATCGCGTTCACGATGCGCAGCGGCTCGGCAGTCGGGTCCACCGGTTCCTCGGATGAGGTGGTCGGCGACCCCAGAGCAGTCACCGACAGACCCTTCTGGAACTCGTTGACCGACGCGTAGTCGGCGGGCCCGTTGGTCTGGGTGCGGCCGATCACCCAGACGTAGGGAGTCGGCGCCACGATCACCTCGGCGTCGTCGATCTGCGAGGTGTCGTGCTCCCGCAGGGCGACGACGTACCGCTGAGGGCCGGTGCCGCTGGTTCGTTTGCCAGGGGAGGCGAAGACGTCGGTCCACATGTCCAGCATCGGCATCATGTAATAGCGGTCTTGACTGTCGGGGATCTCGATGATGACCGGGCCCCCGGTCAGATCCAGCCAGGCCGACGAATACAGCGTGTCGAAGTTCGGCCGGACCACCGCGCGGAAATCGGCCGACGGGAACTCCGACAAATGGTGGAACTGATTGGCGGGTCCGAAGCCCGGACGGTCGGACGCGCCGGGAGCCGTCTGTTGGCGACGACTGACGTCCATCGTCACGAGTGAGTAGAGGTAGGTGTACGCGTCCGCACTGAGAGACGCGAGGTCGTCGGACAACCGTGTCATGACGAAACTCCTTGTGTGAGTCGGCTACACGCCGGGTGGCAATGCTCCTCGATCAGGCGAGTGCTTTGGCCTTGAGCGCGGAGAATTCGTTGTCGTCGATCGCGCCGGAGTCCAAGAGCGCTTTCGCGTCGGCGATCTGCTCGGCGGACGACTTCGGACCGACCGACCGGATGTAGTCGTCGGTCTGCTGCTGTAGTTGCCGCTGCGCGTCGAGAGCGCGGGTGTGCATGCCGCTGCCGCGGGCGATGAGGTACACGAGCGCGGACAGGAACGGCACGAAGACCAGCGCCACGACCCATACCGCCTTCCACCAGCCGGACAACTCACGGTCGCGGAACAGGTCGGTGAGGATGGTGAACAAAATCATCAGGTAAGCGACGAACGCGAAGATCACCAGCGTGTACCAGATGAAATCCCAGAACGAATCCCACATGAATTCTCTCCTTCGGGCCAGGTTCAGAACAGGATGAGTGTCGGCAGCCGGGAGGCAGGTACCCGGAGTCGGGATGACGTCTTCGGGTGCCGATCGGATCACCCGCCTCGTATGAGTTCCGGCAGTCGGGAGGTCACCGTGAGACGCGGCATGTATCGCGGCTCAGTTGTGTCCCTCGGGTGATGGCGGTGTCTCGGATTTGTTGTGCGGCAGCGTCATTTGGGCAGCGAGGCCTCGGGCGTATCGGTCGACCAGATCCGCGGATGCCGGGTGCGGGAGCACCCGGACGACGGGATGACCGATGACGGCCCGACGGCCGGACCGGCCGGGACGAAGGGGCATGAGATCTCCGGTGGTCGACGAATGCTGCTCTCGATGCTCCTTCGTCGTCGTCGAGCCGTCGTCATTCGAACCGGACGATTTCTACGCGCGCGCTCGTGTCGCCGCGACTACTATTTGCGGCACCCTCATGACGTCGGTCCGAGGGAATCGACGAAGGGCAGCGAGGTGAACGACGCGAGCCGACGCCTCCCCCCGTCTCTTCGGCTTCGCATCTCCCGTCCCGAGCTTCCTCCGGGATTCGTCCCGCGGCCCCGGCTCGACACGCACCTGCTACCTCGGGGACCGCGCCACGTCACCGTCGTCGCGGCGGGACCCGGATACGGCAAGACACTTGCGGTCGCAGCTCACCTCGCCGCCCGCGGCGACCGGCACCGGGCGGTGTGGCTGGCCGTCAGCGACATCGACGGATTGTCGACGTTCTGGGGTGACCTTCTCGGTGCACTGACCGCAGCGCATGTCCTGGCCGGTGGCTCGTTCTCCGAGATGGTGCCCGGCAACGACTTGGGGCCCGCCGAGGTCGGCCTCATCGCCGACGCCCTTGCGTCGCATCCGGAGCCGCTGACCATCGTCCTCGACGATGTCCAGCGAATCACTGATCGCGACGTGCTGGAGTCGATCGCGCATTTCATCGCGGCGCAGCCCGACCAGGTCCATCTGGTGGTCATCTCGCGCACGACGCCACGTCTCCACCTGCGACGACTGCAACTCGACGGGCGTCTCACCGAGGTCGGCGCAGACCTGCTGACGATGACCAGGGGGGAGGTGGGTCAGTTCGCCGAGCTCGCCGGCGCAGAACCCATGTCCGACGACGATCTGGTCGGCTTCTGGGTCCGCACCGAAGGCTGGGCGGCGGGTGTACGACTCGCGCTGCTGAGTGCGGGATCCTCGGGACTAGGCGCTTGGTTGAAGAGAGGACCCGATCGGCTGATCGCGTCCTACCTGTTGGAGGAAGTCCTCGAACAGATCCCGCCGACGGACCGCAAGTTCCTGCTGGCGACCAGCGTCGCGGAGGCGCTTGATCCGGCACTGGCCGGGGCGATCACGTTACGACCAGACTGCCGCCGAATCCTCGAATCGCTGGCCGACGCGAACCTGTTCACCGTTCGAATGGAAGGTCGCCGGGACTGGTATGCCTACCACCCGCTGTTCCGGCAGTTGTTGGCCGAGCGGCTGGCCGCCGAGAGTCCGGACGCGCCCGCCGAACTGCATCGTCGGGCGGCGGCCTGGTTCGGTCGTACCGGTGACCCGATCTCGGCGATCCGGCATCTGGCGTCGGCGCAGGATTGGGCCGGGCTCCTGGAGGTCCTGGGTGGATCCGCAGTTCCGCTCGTGCTGTCCCCGCACGCGGGTGAGCTGGCGGCCGCGTTGCGGCCCGCGGTCGAGCACGCAGCGCGACAACCCACTGCCGAGACGCTTCTCGCCTCCGTGATCGCCTCGTTCCACGACCGGGATTTCAGCGTCATGTTCCATTACGCGGAGGCGGCCTCCGACGCGGTGGCGCGACGTGAGGACGTGAAGACGGCTGCCGCGGAGATCATCCTGGCGCTCGCGGCCATGGTGCGCGCCCGGGCCGAGGCCGTCGACGACGTGGTGTCCCGATGCGAAGCAGTGTCGAGGGTGGCGACCTCACCATCGGGCAGCACCCTGCCTGCGGCTCCGGCCTACGCGTTGATCGCTCGTGCGAACCGTGCCATGGGACTGGTCCACCGCGGTGACTTCGGCGGGGCCGCGGCCGAACTGGAGGGCGCGCACGCGGCCGCGGAGGCGGCCGGGATGGCGTTGATGGCGATGGCGACGCAGGCGCACCTGGCGTTGACCGATCTGATCGTCGGAGATCTGCCACGAACGGCCGACCGCGTTGCGACCGTCGAATCGACTGCCCGGCGCCGCGGTTGGACGCAGCAACCCCAGATGATGGCGATGTATGCGGCGCAGACGCTGCTCCTGCTGGAACGTCACGAGCTCGATGTCGCCGACGCCGCCATCGACGCGGCTCGCCGAATTGTCGGGCAGGCCCCCGACAGTGCGGCGTTGTTGCTGGTGGAGATCGCGTCGGTGGGCGTCGCCGTCTCGCGTCGGGACGCGTTCGCGGCGCGGGCGGCCCAGCGTCGGATGGCGGTGGTCGTCGAACGATGTGGCCCGCTGCCGCCGCTCCTGCGCAGTTGGTGTGCCGTGGTCGCGGCGGAAGTGGCCATCCTCGCAGGTGACGCCGCTTCGGTCGCGCGGGCACCGTTCGATGATGGCCACGACTTCTCGGGTACGCGATCGGTCGGCGCCTACCCGGATGTGCTCCGGCGAACCACTCGTGCCAGGGCCTTCTTTGAGCTCGGCAGGCCGGCTGACACGATTGCGCAGTTGGGCCGGTTGACCGACTACGCGCCGTTCCGGTTGCAGGCGGTCGACGCCGGGGTGCTGTGGGCGGTCGCGGCTCATCAACTCCGTCGTGAATCCGATGCGCTCGATCAGATGGCTGCTGCGGTCGCGCTGGCGGCCGAGGTCGGTCAGGTCCGTCCGTTCGCGGCGATGGGCGAACCCGCACGGGTGCTGCTCGCCCGGCATGTCCGGATCGCCGGACCGCACGTCGATCTCGGTTTCGCTCTCGATCTGCTCGGAGTCCTCGGCGACGATGCCCCGCAGACCGGCGATCTCGACGTCGCCGAACCGGTCGGCGAAGCGTTGACCGAACGCGAGTTGGTGATTCTCCGGTACCTGCCGACGATGTACAAGGCGGCAGAGATCGCCGCGGATCTGTTCGTGTCGGTCAACACGGTCAAGACCCACCAGCAGGCGATCTACCGCAAGTTGGGGGTGTCGTCGCGCCGGGATGCCGTCGACCGTGCCAGAGAACATAACCTGTTGTAGCGCAGTCGATGACGAAGTCGTTCACGACGACTCCCTGGCGGCGCGCAGCGATGCGACGATGGCTCGTTCAGGTATTCGTCCGTGCGCGGTGACGTGACCGCCGGCCGACGCCACCGCCGAGAAGAACGATGCGGTGCAGATGTACTCCCAGACGATGGCGAGACCGGAGCCGCCCGGTGAGATGGCCATGGCGAGGTTCTCGACGTCCTCGAGGGAGAGCAACTCGATCATGGAACTGCCGAGTGAGTCGAGCTCGTCCAGGTCAGAGTCCTCGAATTCCGCAATCGCGACGGTTCCGTCCGCGCGGCGGCTGACGACGAGCAGATCCAGCACCCGGACGAGGTGGTTGTCGACCAGCCCGGCGAGTTCGACGTGCACGTACCTGTCTACGGACGATGCACCCGCCGGGAGTTCCACCACGACGTAGTCGACCGGGCCGAGCTCTCTGGTCATCGTCACTCCTTCCGCGTTGTGAGGAGAGTGTGCGCGGCAGGACGGGCGATGTCGTCATGCTGAATGGGTGAGCGACGCCAGTTCTGGCGGTCGCGACGAACCGGAGGTGATCCATGGACAAGGCCCGCGACCGCGACCTCGATGGTCGCGCCCGTCAGGCCCGACCGCGCGACGAGTTGGGCAGGCCGCTGCCGTATGGCGCGCAGGGCGTCGAACCGGTGTCCGAGGAACCGTTGCCACCCGATGAGACGATCGCACTCGCGTGCCAGTTGCTCGAAGAGGGCCGGCCGTTCTCGGCGCACGAGGTGTTCGAGACCCGGTGGAAGTCGTGTCCGCCGGAGGAGCGGCCGCTGTGGCAGGGACTCGCGCAACTCTGCGTGGGGCTGACGCACCACCGTCGGGGTAACGCTGTCGGCGCCCGCCGACTTTACGACCGGGCGGCTGCGCGGCTGGAGGAGTACGAGCAGTCTCACGGACTGACGTACGGCATGGACCTCGAGGCGATCCGCGACCGTGCGTTCGCGGAGATCAACTCCGACCCCGCCTGAATCGGGTCACACCGTTCGGTAACGCAGCAGCGAGACGCCCAGCTCGAAACTCTTGGTGTCGACGAGCCGCAGTGTCGGGATCTCCAGGCCGTCCGGGAACAGACGCCGTCCCGACCCCTGGACGGTCGGGTAGACGAAAAGCCGGTACTCGTCGACCAGACCGGCTTCGATCAGCGTGTGGCAGAGGCTGATGCTGCCGGTCACGACGATGTCCTTGCCGTCGGCGTTCTTCAGTGCGGTCACCTCGTCGACGACATCGCCGGACAGCACCGTCGAGTTCTGCCACTCCGGGTCGGCCATCGTGCTCGACACCACGTACTTGTCGACAGTGTTGAGATAGTCGGTGATCCCGGTGGCGTCGTCGGTCTGGTGCGGCCAGAACCCGCGGAAGTCCTCGAAGGTCTGCCGGCCGACGAGCAGCGCATCGGCCTCGGCGTCCTGCCGGTGGGACTCGGCCATGAGGTCCGGTGCCTCGACGGTCGGGTCGAACCAGTTGGTCAGCATCTCGATCGAACCGTCGAGCGTCATGTTCTGGGTGATCGCCAGCGTGCGCATGCTTCTCCCTGGGGTCGTTGACGTGGTCTCCCAGATACCGACCGGCGGGCCGGTCGATAGTCATCGGAACGGCACGCTGTTAGCGCGGCGTCATCTCGACGATGGCGAGTGGGCGTGTCGTCTTATTCTGATAGCCGGCGTAGCGACCCTTGTTGACTTCGTCGACGAGAACGAAGCGCCGGGCGTAGTCCGGGTCGTCCGGGTAGGTCGCCCGCGCGGTGACCTGAATCCGACGACGACCCACCTGGACTTCGACGTTGGGGTGCGCTTTGAGGTTGGCGAGCCACCACCAGGTAGGCCTCGCCGTCGCGCGCATAGGTGAGCGCATTGCACCTCGCCTCACCGGTGCGGCGGCCGATCGTGCGCAGCAGCAGCGTGGGATTGCCCATCAGCAGCCGGTGGCCGACGAG
>NZ_JAMBDT010000072.1:0-26355 GCF_025143765.1 Gordonia sp. p3-SID1431 | reverse complement strand
GACCTTGTCGTCGCCGCCGGTGTGACTCGAACCGAGGATCGGCATCAGCATGCCGACACCGAAATCGAAGCCCTCCAGTACGAAATACCCGACGAACAGGAACGCGATGACCAGGAACCAGATTTCTTCGAGACTCATGAGCACGCTCCTCTAGTACGCGAACGAGAGCTGTTTGGGTTCATCGGAATCGGACTCGTCGTCGTCGGTGTGGCCCGGCGGTCGCGCATCGTGTGCGGCCGGGCCCTCGATGACATAGCGCCGCTGCAGCATGAACCACACGATGCCGAGGGCACCGTAGAGCAGCGTGAAACCGATCAGCGTGACGAGCACGGTGCTTGCCGAATGGTTGGACACACCGTTCTGCACCAGCATGCTGATCCGGAGCGGGTCGAGGTCGTCCTCCCAGTTGGGCGCCACGACCCACGGCTGGCGTCCCATCTCGGTGAAGATCCAGCCGGAACTGTTGGCCAGGAACGGCGTCGGGATCATCAACAGGGCGATGAAGCCGAAGCGTCTGGATTCGACCACCCGCTTACGGCGCGTGAACCACAGTCCGCCCAAGGCCACGACCACCGAGCCGAGCGCCCAGGTGATCATCGCCCGGAAGCCCCAGTAGGTCACGAAGAGGTTGGGTGCGAAGTTCTGGTTCGCCGGCACGTTCGGCTGTCCGGCGAAGGCCCGGGTGTACTGCTCCTGTAGTTCCTCGACGCCCTGCAGAGTCGAATCGAAGTCGTGATTCGCGAGGAACGACAGCATCTTCGGGATCTCGATGACGTGTTCGATGTTCTCGCAGTTGTTCTGGCGGCCGATCGACAGAACCGAGAAACCCGGACCCGTCTCGGTCTCGCACAGCGACTCGGCGGACGCCATCTTCATCGGCTGCTGTTTGAACATGATCTGCGCCTGGAGGTCCCCGGTGATGAACAGCGCGACACCGGAGACGATGGTGATCCACAACGCGAGTCTGGTGACCGGCCGCCAGAGGTCGCGGGCGTCCTTCTCGAGGTCCTCGGGTGTGGCGTCGACGTGGCTCGGCGAGGTGCTGTCCGGGATCTCGGACAGGTCACCGGTGTCCGCGGCCTCGCGGATCTTCTTGGCCCGCCATGAGTTCCGCGCCATCCACCAGATGCCGATGGCCGCGACGAAGGTACCGGCGGTGAGGAAGGCGCCGGCGATGACGTGCGGGAAGGCCGCCAGGGTCGTGTTGTTGGTGAGCACCGCGACGAAGTCGTTCATGGCAGGCCGGCCGCGTTCGTCATCCCATGTGACGCCGACGGGGTGCTGCATCCACGAGTTCGCGGCGATGATGAAATACGCCGACGCGTTCACACCGATGGCGGCCAACCAGATACAGGCCAGGTGCACGCGGCGCGGCAGGCGGTCCCAGCCGAAGATCCAGAGCCCGATGAACGTCGATTCGAGGAAGAAGGCGACGAGACCCTCCAGGGCCAGTGGCGCGCCGAAGACATCGGCGACGAACCGGCTGTACTCGCTCCAGTTCATGCCGAACTGGAACTCCTGGACGATGCCGGTCGCGACACCGAGCGCGAAGTTGATCAGGAAGAGCTTGCCGAAGAACTTCGTGGCGCGCAGCCACTGCTCGTTGCCGGTGACATGCCACACCGTCTGCATCACCGCGATCATCGGCGCGAGGCCGATCGTCAACGGCACCAGGATGAAGTGGTAGACGGTCGTGATCCCGAATTGCCATCTGGAGACGTCCAGAGCGTCCATATCGCCTCGAATCGAGTTGCCGGCCCCCGGGCTGCGGGGGCAAGGTCGAAACCTGCCGGGTACCTACTACTAGCGGTAGTAGTAGGTCGTAGGCGCGACGTTACGCCTGGTCACCGGGCCCTTACAAGCGCCAAAGGTCCCGCCGACCAGTTCGAAGCGGTGTCTTCCCTCTCACCCACGCGGGTGTGTGCCCCAGGCGGACGAGATCAGGTGGGGGTGACCGGGATCAATTGTCGTCCACCGAGATGGCCCGGTCGACCAGATCGGTGAACTTCGCGGCGTCCGCGGCGAGCGGCATCACGTACCGGTTGAGATGGGTGACCCGCGCCGCGAGGGTCACGCTGCTCACCAGCCAGACCGAGTCGGCCGCCACCAGATCCTCGGGCCGTAGGACGTCGGTCTTGGTCGTCCAACCCTCCTGTTCCGCGACATCGAAAACCGCACGCACGGTGGTCGACTCGAGAATCCCGATCTCGGTCGGCGGTGTGACCAGGGTGTCGGAGTACACGGCGACGACCGTGGCTCGGGGCCCTTCGAGGACGGCGCCCTCGCTGCTGACGAAGATCACGTCGTCGAAGCCCTCGGCCGACGCGTGGCGCAGGGCCGCCATGTTCGTGGCGTAGCTGAGGGTCTTCGCGCCGAGGAGCTGCCAGGGCGCCGTGGCGGCGAGGTCGATCGAGAAGCCGCGAGCGAGGGTGACCACCCGGACACCGTCCGCACGCGCCGCCGACACCCGGTCGGGCACCGCGTCGACGGTGACGTACGCGGTCGGCGCCGAACCGTGCTCGCGTCCGCGGGAGTAGACGAGCCGCAGCAGTGCCTCACCCGACGACCCGTGCTTCTCCGTCCACGCCTGCGTCGCGGTCTCGATCACCGCCCGCCACTCGTCGAGATCGGGCTTGTCGAGTTCCATCGCGGCCGCACTCCGGGCCAGTCGCTCGAGATGCAGTCGGACGCATCGCGCCCGGCCGCCGCGCACGAGAAGCGTCTCGAAGATGCCGTCACCGCGCACCGCGGCCAGGTCGTCGGCGTGGAGGAAGGGAGCGTCGGCATCGTGTCGGGTGCCGTCGAGGGAGACAAGGATCGAATCCGCCATGGATAGAAGGTTGTCATGCGTCGCAGCCCCGCGCCGAATCGACCCGTAGAATCGACGCGTGAGCCGCTCACCCATCCTGACCAGGCATTCCGAGGGCGGGGCGGTGCCCGGCCCCGGCGACCTCTTCTCCGCCGACACCGCGTGGCACTACGGCGACCCCCTCGGCGAACAACGAGCCGCACAACGTGGCGTGATCATCGCCGACAGGTCCGACCGCGCCGTTCTCGAGATCGCCGGCGCCGAACGCCTGACCTGGCTGCACACCATCAGCAGCCAGCACATCGCCACCCTCGCCGACCGGTCGAGCGCCGAAGACCTCTCTCTCGACCTCAACGGTCGTGTCGAAGAGCATTTCGTCCTCACCGACATCGACGGCGTGGCGTGGATCGACACCGAGGGTTCCCGCGGCGGACCGCTGCTCGACTTCCTGACCAAGATGGTGTTCTGGGCCAAGGCCGAACCCGCCGCGCGTGCGGACATGAAGGTCCTGACGCTGATCGGGCCCGGGGCCCTCGACGGTCCGGTCGCTGATCTCCTGGAGATCGGCGCGGACGCCGTCGTGTACCAGGCGGGCGGGTTGCCCGAGTCGCACCACGAGGACGAACCGCTCGGCTTCTGGCGGCGCATGCCCCCGCTCGGCGAGGACCGGGACCTGCCGGTCGTCGACCTCGTGGTGCCCGAGTACGTGCTGACCCGCTGGTGGGACACGCTGTCCGAGGCCGGCGCGCGAATGGCCGGCAGCTGGGCTTTCGAAGCCCTGCGCGTGGCCGCCCGCCGACCCCGGCTCGGCGCCGACACCGACGAACGCACGATCCCGCACGAGGTCGACTGGATCGGCGGTCCGGACGAGTTCGGCGCGGTCCACCTGGACAAGGGTTGCTACCGCGGCCAGGAGACCGTCGCCCGCGTACACAACCTCGGCAAGTCGCCTCGACGGCTGGTCCTGCTGCATCTGGACGGGAGCGTCGACGAGCGACCCGTCCCCGGCGACCCGGTCACCGTCGGCGGACGAACCGTCGGCCGGGTGGGCACGGTCGTCGACCACCATGAGTGGGGTCCCATCGCGCTGGCACTCGTCAAGCGCAACGTCGGCGCCGACGTGGAGTTGTCGGTCGGGGCCGAGTCCGCCGTCAGCGCGCGGATCGATCCGGATTCGATTCGCGACGACGATCGGGTCCAGGCGGGACGCGCGGCCGTGGAACGACTCCGCAGCGGTTCGGCGGCGCCGGGACGCAACGGTTGAGCACGGGTGTGGTGCTGGCCGTGTGCGCGGCCGGCGACGACGTGATCCTAGAGGGCATCGGCCCCTCCGCCATCGACAAGCGGCCCCGCAGAGGGCGCCTCGACGTCGACGAACTCGGTCTCGTCGACGACCACGTGGGTAACAAGCGACACCACGGCGGCGTCGATCAGGCGGTGTACGCCTACGCCGATCCCGAGGCGCGCCGATGGGCCGACGAGCTCGGACGTGAGCTTCCTTACGGATGGTTCGGGGAGAACCTGCGCATCGACGGGATGGCGGTCACCGATGCGGTCGTCGGGGAGCGATGGGAAGTCGGCACCGACGGGCTGGTCCTCGAGGTGACCATCCCTCGCGTCCCCTGCAAGACCTTCGCGGTGTGGGCGGGTGAGCCACGCTGGATGAAGCGGTTCCTGGCGCAGGCAGATTTCGGCACCTACCTGCGCGTTGTCCGCAACGGCACGGTGGCGCAGGGCGATCGGATCACCGTCGTTTACCGCCCCGGTCACGGTGTGCGATCACGTGATCTGCTCGCCGGCGGTGACGTCGAGGCGATCCGGTCGTTGCTCGCGCAGGACGATCTACCCGCCAAGGTCCGCCGCGAGGCGACCAAGATGGTGAACAAGTCGCAAAGACGCGTCGGCGCGGCAACACAGGGTGGACAACACAAATCCTAGAGGCGCGCTAGACTGGTCCCCACGACAGAATTACTTCAAGAGAACGGGGCCGCCAATTGTTTGGCCGCCCCGTCATTGTGCGAGGGGGTCCCATATGGGCCGCGGCCGGGCAAAGGCAAAGCAGACGAAGGTTGCACGTCAGCTGAAGTACTCCACTCCGAACACCGACCTGGAAAGCTTGCAGCGTGAGCTCTCCGGACAGGGCGATCCGGTTGTAGAACGACCGGATCCGGTGGACGACTGGGTGGACGAAGAGGAGTGGCGACGCGCTTGACGCGCACACTCTTCGGGTGTTGATCTCTCGACGCCCGGGATCACCCCACATTTTCTCCGCATGAGCGGACCCGCGGCGACGCGGGACCATGACTTCGTACGCACCACCCGTTTCTGATGGGTGGTGCGTGCTCATGCGACCGTTCCGGGGTGATCCCGTCATGAACACACACCGACGCCCGCCGAGGGAATCCCCTCCGGCGGGCGTCGGTGTTGTGTGTCCGGCTGCTCCCCCGCTCCAATGTCTCTGCGAGAGTTGCGGATTCACCGATCGCGCTAGAAGCGCGGGTGCTCCCCGAGCAGGGTGACGCGAGAGTCGTTGTCCGAGCGGTCACTCGCGCGCTTGACGGTGCCGAGGACCCAGTTGTCGACGTGCCGTGCCGTCAGCACGGCCTGCGCGCGGTCGGTGTCCTCCGGCGCGACGACCGCCACCATGCCGACGCCCATGTTGAAGGTGCGTTCCATCTCGAGCTGTTCGACCCGGCCGCGCTGACCGATGAGCGCGAAGATCGGGGCCGGCGTCCACGTGTTTCGCTCGAGCTCGGCCACCAGCCCGTTCGGGATCACACGCGCAAGGTTCTCGGCGAGGCCGCCGCCGGTGATGTGCGCGAATGTACGCACGTCGGCCTCGGCGATCAGGGCCAGGCAGTCGCGGGCATAGATCCGGGTCGGCTCGAGCAGCTCCTCCCCCAGGGTGCGACCGAACTCCTCGACATGACCGAACAGGTCCATGTGACCCCACTCGAGCAGCACCTTGCGGGCGAGCGAATACCCGTTGGAGTGCAATCCCGACGACCCCATGCCGATGACGACGTCGCCGGCGCGGACGCGGTCCGGGGTGAGCACGTTGTCGGCTTCGACGACACCGACCGCGGTGGCGGACATGTCGTAGTGGTTGTCCTGCATCAGGCCGGGGTGTTCGGCGGTCTCGCCGCCGAGCAGGGCGCAACCGGCTTCGACGCAACCGTCGGCGATGCCGGCGACGATCTGGGCCACCGTGTCGGGGACCACCTTGCCGACCGCGATGTAGTCCTGCAGGAACAGCGGCTCGGCGCCGCAGACGACCAGGTCGTCGACACACATCGCGACGAGATCGCGGCCGACGGTGTCGTGCTTGTCGATGGCCTGCGCCACGGCCAGTTTGGTGCCCACACCATCACTGGCGGCCGCGAGCACCGGCTCCCGGTAGTTGCCCTTGAGTGCGAACAGACCGGAGAAACCGCCGATCCCGCCGAGAACCTCCGGGCGAGACGCACGCTTGGCATGGGGCGCGATGAGTTCCACAGCCCGCTCACCGGCGTCGATGTCGACCCCGGCCGCCGCATACGACGCCGGTGTCGAGCTCCCGGCCGTCTCGTCGGCAGCAGCATCCCGCTCCGTCATCACCGCAGCACTCCCGTTCCAGAAAATCTCGGTCGAACGTTGTTTCCGGCGTGTTCGCCGACGGGTCATACGGTACCGGAGGGCCTACGGCACGAAATCAGGGCCGCATGACCGCGCTGACGTTGTCGTTCGGCTGGGTCAGCGGGTCCACCGAGCGGTCGCCGGCCGCGCTCGCCAGCATCTGTTCGAGGACCGCCTTGCCCATCGAGGTCTCCTTGGGCAGCTCGATCGGGTACTTGCCGTCGAAGCACGCAGCGCACAGGCTCGACGCGGCCTGCCCGGTCGAGTTGATCATCTCGTCGATGCTGATGTAACCCAGCGAATCGGCGCCGATGGCCTGGCGAACACCCTCGACCATGCCGGCCTCGGACTCCATGCCATTGGCGATCAGTTCCGCCGGTGACGCGAAGTCGATCCCGTAGAAACACGGCCATCGAACCGGGCTCGACGCGATGCGGACGTGCACCTCGGCGGCGCCGGCCTCACGCAGCATCCGGATGAGCGCGCGCTGGGTGTTGCCGCGCACGATCGAGTCGTCGACGACGACGAGCCGTTTGCCGCGGATCACCTCGCGCAACGGATTGAGCTTCAAGCGGATACCGAGCTGGCGGATCGTCTGCGACGGCTGGATGAAGGTACGGCCGACGTAGGCGTTCTTCATCAGTCCCTGGCCGTACGGAATCCCGGATTCCTGGGCGAATCCGACGGCCGCCGGCACGCCCGACTCCGGTACCGGGATGACCAGGTCACCGTCGGCGGGGTGTTCCTTGGCGAGTCGGCGACCGATCTCGACGCGGGTCGAGTGCACCGAACGACCGTGGATGACAGAGTCGGGACGGGCGAGATAGACGTATTCGAAGACGCAGCCGCTGGGGGTCGGCTCGGCGAAGCGCGTGCTGCGGACGCCGTCGGCGTCGATGGCCAGCAGCTCGCCCGGCTCGATGTCGCGGACGAACGACGCACCCACGATGTCGAGGGCGGCGGTCTCCGAGGCGACGACCCAGCCGCGGTCGAGGCGGCCGAGTGACAGCGGGCGCACCCCGTGCGGATCGCGCGCGGCGTAGAGCGTGTGCTCGTCCATGAAGGTCAGGCAGAACGCGCCCTTGAGGGTGGGCAGCAGTTCCATCGCGGCCTGCTCGATCGAGCTGTCCGCGGCGCCGTGCGCGAGGAGCGCACCGACGACATCGGAGTCCGACGTCGCTGCCGAACTCTTGATCCCCTGCTCGCGCGCACGCGCCGCGAGGTCCGCGGTGTTGACCAGGTTGCCGTTGTGGCCCAGGGCCACGCCGGTCCCGGCGTCGGTGGTGCGGAAGATCGGCTGCGAGTTCTCCCAGGTCGTCGAGCCGGTGGTGGAGTACCGGCAGTGGCCGATCGCCACATGCCCGCTCATCGCACCCAGGGTCTGCTCGTCGAAGACCTGGCTGACGAGTCCGAGGTCCTTGAACACGACCACTTGGCTGCCGTCGCCGACGGCGATGCCCGCGGCCTCCTGGCCGCGGTGCTGCAGGGCGTAGAGGCCGTAGTAACTCAGCTTGGCGACGTCCTCGCCGGGCGCCCAGACACCGAAGACACCGCATTCCTCACGCGGTTCGTTCTCGGGTTCGTCCAGCGGGGCCGGATTGATCGCACCCGAGCCGCGTGCGGAGCATCCGCCCGCCGGCGTCGTGGCAGCGAGCAGGTTCATGTGGGCGATCGAATGATCAGGCATCGACTAGCTCCCTGGGGCTGCGAATCGGTCCGTCGAGTGGGCTGGGAGACATGCGTGAGTTTACGGGTCGGTCAGCTCCCGATGCGAATCTTCCAGCGGTGTCGACCGGCGGGTCATTCCCGACGCCCCGGTCGAGTGATGCATCACACTCCTACTCCCGGTCGCCCGGCGGGCCGATCGGGATGAGCGGCAGCAGGTCGGCGATGAGTGCCGCGCGATGCCCGGACGCATCCACCAGGCCCGCGGCGAGGGCGTCGTCGTAGGTGAGGACACCGGTGACGAGGAGCAGCCAGGTCCGCGGCGCCATCTCGACGACGTTCGGCGGCGTTCCGCGGGTGTGACGGGGACCTTCGATGCACTGGACCGCGACGAACGGGGGCACCCGGACCTCGACCGAGTTCCCGGGGGCGAGCTGCTCGAGTGTCCGGGCCGATCGACGGACGGCGTCGGCGAGGGCGGCGCGTCCCGGGGTCGGCACGGTCGGGTCGACGAGCCAGTCCGAGACGGCCAGCACCGCGGCCCGGACCTCGGCGGGGTCCACTCTCCTGCGTGGTGGCACTCCGCCATCTTCGCAAGAGGGTTCGCGCCGATGCGGATCGGGCAGTATTGACCGCATGGGAGCCGAGGTGTCCAAACAGCAGTTCACCGGCGAGGACCGGGTTCGTTTCCGGCGTCAGGTGGGTCGCGGCACGGAAGCGATCGCGCGGATGCTCGCCGACGGGCTGTTCACCGACCAGGGCCGTCCGCCGAAGCCGTTGCTCGGCATGGAGGTCGAACTGAACCTCGTCGACGAGGACATGCAGCCCGCGATGGCGAACGCCGCCGTCCTCGAGGCGATCGCCGATCCGGACTATCAGACCGAACTCGGCCAGTTCAACATCGAGATCAACGTCTCGCCGCGACCGTTCACGACCGACGACACGATCTCGCTCGAGCAGGCGCTGCGGACGTCCCTCAACCGGGCCGAGCAGCGGGCCGCACAGACGTCGAGCCACCTGGTCATGATCGGCATGTTGCCGACGCTGAAGTCCGAACACTTCGCGCACCACTGGATCTCGGCGAACCCACGCTACGACCTGCTGAACGAGCAGATCTTCGCCGCCCGCGGCGAGGATCTCGAGATCGACATCACCGGCGTCCCGCTGACCGATGGACACCACACCGAGCACCTGCGCACCTCGACCGATTCGATCCTGCCCGAGGCGGCCTGCACCTCACTACAGCTGCACCTGCGGGTGGCGCCGGAAGACTTCGCCTCGCACTGGAATGCGGCACAGGCCATCGCCGGGGTGCAGGTCGCCCTGGCCGGGAACTCGCCCTTCCTCGCCGAGACCGCGTTGTGGCACGAGAGCCGCATCCCGGTCTTCGAACAGGCCACCGACACCCGGCCGCTGGAGCTGAAGAACCAGGGTGTCCGGCCGCGAGTGTGGTTCGGAGAGCGGTGGATCAACACGATCTTCGACCTCTTCGAGGAGAACACGCGCTATTTCCCCGCGCTCCTCCCCGTCTGCACCGACACCGACCCGCTCGCCGAGCTCGACGACGGACGCATCCCCACCCTCGACGAACTGCGTCTGCACAACGGGACCGTGTACCGCTGGAACCGTCCGGTCTACGACATCCACGAGGGACAGGCCCACCTGCGCGTCGAGAACCGCGTGCTGCCCGCCGGTCCCACGGTCGTCGACACGATGGCCAACGCCGCGTTCTACTACGGCGTCGTCCGGGGCCTCGTCGAATCCGATCGGCCGCTGTGGTCGCGGATGTCGTTCAACGCCGCCGCCGAGAACCTGCAGTCCGGCGCCCGAACCGGCATGGAATCGCAGCTCTACTGGCCCGACGTCGGCTGGGTGCGGCCCGACGAACTCGTCCTGCGCCGGCTGCTCGTGCTCGCCGAGGACGGACTGCAGAGGTTCGGCGTCTCCGACAAGGCCCGCAAGCGCTACCTGTCGGTCATCGAGGGCCGGTGCATCTCCCGCCAGACGGGATCGGTCTGGCAACGTCAGGCGGTCGCGGCCCGCGAACGCGCGGGCGAGAGCCGGACACAGGCGTTGCATGGCATGTTGCGCGACTACGTGACCCAGATGCACGAGGGCGAGCCGGTGCACACCTGGGAGGTCTGACACCCGCCTCGGCGCTAGTCGACGGACCTGCTTTAATGGAAACAATTTCCATTAAGGAGGCTCCGTTGAAGGTCCGTGCATCCATCCGGTCGTTGAAGAACCAACCCGGTTCACAAGTGGTCAAGCGCAAGGGGCGCATCTACGTGATCAACAAGGGCAACCCCAGATTCAAGGCGCGCCAGGGCTGATCGTCGAGCACTCGCCGCCCAGAATGCTATCGTCGCGGCCGAGCAACTCCGCTGGAAACGACATTCGTGCTGCGACTGCAGCATCAGGGTCCCCGCGTCGACGGGCGGCGTCGAGTAGTCACACAGACGGCAGGAACTGCGCGCTCAACTCGAGGCGCGGCCTGCCGTCGTGGCGATGATGCCGCCCGACCCAGACAACGTGGTCGTCGTCCCGCGAGATCCTACCGGCGCCCACCGACAAGTTCCCGCAACGCAATGACTCTGATTCATATTGCCGGGCAATTGTTTTCGTGGCTAGACCCGCCGGACTCGTGTACACTCGAACGTACATTCGCTGCAACGGTTCTCGGGGGGAGGTCACCGTCATGTCCGGCATCACACACACCGACGACGCGTCCGTGCCGGCTCCCCGGGTGGTCGAGTTGGTGGCTGATCTGCATCGCACCCTGGACAAACTGCAGTCGGTGGATTTGTCGCCGTGTACCGATGCCGAACTGGCCGAGGTGGCCGCGGAGACCGAACGCGCCATCGCGCGTCTGACCGTCGCCGGAGACCGGCAGATCGATCAGGTCGAGGCCCGCGACCTGCCCCGCAAGACGGGGTGCCGAACCCTCATGCAATTCATGACACACCGGCTACGAGTCTCGAACCCGATGCGGCGTCGCAAGCAGATGGACGCCACCGCCCACCGCACCAGCCTCGGCGGCGAGGTCCTACCACCTGAACATCCGTGCCTCGCTGAGGCTTTCGCACAAGGTTCTGTCGGCTCTGCGCATGTGCAGGCCGTCCTCGATGTCCTCGACCAGATCCCTCATGGAACTGACCACGATGTGAAGGTCGCGGCTGAGCGGCAGATGGCCGAGATCGCCGCCGACCACACCCCGGCTGACATCACTCAACTCGGTGCGCGGTTGCTAGCTCATCTCGATCCTGACGGCACTCTGGCCGACGATTCGGAACGCAAGAGGCGCCGCGGCCTGTGGATCGGTCGGCAACGCGCCGATGGCACCGCGAAGATCTCGGGCACGCTGACTCCCGAACTCCACGCCCGGTTGTCGATGATGTTCGCCGTGTGGGGCAAACCCGGACTCAACAACCCCGACGACCCCGACTCGCCCAGCGGACCGGCCGGTGCCGCCGACCCTGACGCCCTGGCCGCGGCAGTCGACCGCGACGGTCGCACTCTCGCCCAGACGAATCATGATGCGCTCGACGCCGCCCTGGCCGCGGGCTTCGCCGACGGGACACTCGGCACCTCGCACCGAGGCCTGCCCGTGCAACTGATCATCAAGACCGACCTCAACGACCTCATCCGCGAAGCCGGACTCGCCACCACCGCCACCGGAACCCTGCTGCCCATCCGGGACCTGATCGCGATGGCCGGTGAGGTCCAGCCGTGGTTGGCGATCTTCAAAGACGCCACCACCGTCCCGCTGCACTTCGGACGGGGCAAACGCCTCGCCACCCGCGAACAACGCCTCGTCTCGTTCGCCCGCCCTGACGGGGAGGTGTGCTCGGCTCCCGGTTGCGATCAGCCCGCCACCCAGGTCGACATGCATCACGCCCAGAAGGACTGGGCCAAAGGCGGTCTCACCGACATCGACGACCTCGCACCGGCCTGTCCCCGACACAACCGGATGGTCGGCGACCAGCCCGGCCAATACACAACACGGGTAGTCCGCGACGGACCCGACGAAGGCCGCTGCGCCTGGCGACTCAACGCCGAACCCGGCGCGCCACCCAACCCCGAACACATCAACCGCCGACCCGACATACCCAAGCGGTTGCAGGCCCACCTAGAACAGGTGCGGCGAGAGATCCACGGACGCACCACGTCCGGCGATGAGCCACGCCCACATGACGCGCGCCGATCATGGTTGAAAACCAGCCACGTCATCGACGTCCGACCACCCCGCCCAGGACCACGCACACCCAGGCCGTCCCTCGTCGAAGCACACCTCATGGAGTTACTCGCCAGTCGATGACTCGCGCCTGTCGGATCACATCGCCCGCCGTCGTCGAGCGCGGCTACTTCTGCACGAAGAGCCCCCGACCCGTCACGAGCGGGAGGTCGAGCGCGGTGACCAGGCCGGGTTTCGCATCGACAACCGCCGCAACGGAATTGACTAGACGCATCGCGGTGACGATCATGCCGGAGACGTTGTGGTCGCCGTTCTCGCCGTGATGCCCGAACTCGACGGTCATCTCGGGTTCTCCGGAGATGCTGATGCGATAGCAACCGTCGCCCTCGTGCGGGGTAGGCCAGTCCGGGCATTGGTCGGGATGGGTGCGCGTGTAGTGCTCCAGCACAACGCGATCCACGCCGTCGACCTGGCCGACGACCTCGAAGCGCACCGCGGCCATCGTGCCCTCGGGGATCTCGACGGAGACCGTGGAGTAGTCACGATCGGCCGCCACCCGATCGACGCGTTCGACAAGCGGCTCGTCGAGCACGAGGTCGAGGCCCGCGGCGATCTGTCGCACGACACTCCCCCACCCCATCGACAGGATGCCCGGCGCGAACAGCAGCGGCGTGGCGTCCAGTGGTTGCCCGAAGCCGAACAGGTCTCGCATGACGACCGGCTGGTAGTAGGTCGAGTAGTCGGCGATCTCCTGACAGCGGATCTCGTCGATGCGCTGGGAGAGACTCGTCATCGCCAGCGGCAGTGCGTCATTCGCGAAACCCGGGTCGATGCCGTTGACGTGGAGGCTCGCGCCACCCGCCGCACCCGCGGCGGCGATCCGATCCAGCAGCGAGTCGGGCAGGATGCCATGGGGGAACTGCAGGACCACCGGTCCGCTCGACACCACGTTGATCCCGTTCTCCACGAAGTGGATGAGGTCCTCGATCGACTCCAGCACGCGGTCGTCGGTCATCGCGGTGTGCACGATGCAGTCGGGTTTCAGGGCGATCAGCGCGTCGCGGTCGCCGGTCGCCGCGACACCCAGCTCACGGTCGAGCCCGGCGAGTTCGCCGGCGTCCTTGCCGACCTTGGCGGGGTCGGACACCCACACACCCACGAGTTCGAGGTCGGGCCGGGCGTCGATCCCGGCGATGGCATGTCGTCCGACGGTTCCGGTCGACCACTCGACCACGCGCAATGTCATGCGATCCAAACTAGAACACGTTCCAACTTCGCCGTGCCGATTCGGCGAGATGCGCCTCGCTAGAGTCGGGAGCTGTGACCGCCACGTCGCCCCCGGACCCCGCCGCCCCGATCCACATCGACCACGACGGCCATCGGACGATGCTCAAGTGGCACCGGGGCCGGCGGCGCGCCGACGACACGGCGTTCACCGCGACCCGGATCGTCGAGGGCATGCGGCTCGGCGCGAGTGTCGAGATCGATCTGGTGATCCACGCCGAGCGCGGTTTCGCCGTCCTGCACGACCGCACAGTCGACCACGCCACCACCGGCACCGGCGCGGTGTCCGCGCTCCCGGCGTCGTATCTGCGGGAACTGTCCCTGCGGGACAACCGTGGCCGGCCCGTCGACGAGCACGTCCTCCTGCTCGAGGACCTGACCGAACTCTTCGACGGCGTCGACATCGCCCCCACCGCGTCCCTCCAGCTCGACTTCAAGGAGGACGACGCCGCGCTCGATCCCCAGGCCGTGGCGGTGTTCGCCCGCAGTGTCGCATCCCACGCTCGGCACTACATCTTGTCGTGCGGCGACGCCGCGGCGGTCGACACGTTGACCTCGGCCGCACCGGGCATCCGGATCGGTTACGACCCTTGCCATCACGGTGCCGCCGACGCGGCGATCCGCTCCGGGGACTTCGACGGCTTCGTCGATCGCGCGGTGGCGGCATCGCCGGAGGCCGAGATGGTGTACCTGGAGAACCGGCTGATATTGGCGGCCGACCACCGCGGCCACGACCTGATCGGCGCGTTCCACGAGCGCGGTCGGCTCGTCGACGGGTACACGGTGACGCGGGTCGGACCGCGGGTCATCCCGGACATCAGGCGACTGCTGGAGTTACGGGTCGACCAGATCACGACCGATGATCCCGAGGCCCTGGCGACGCTCGACCTCGATGCCCCCGCACGCGATTCCGGTTCGCGGCTGGTGCGCTGGATCCGCGGCAGCAGCCGACGCTCAGACGTGCAGTGACCAGAACGGTTCGACAGGGATGTTGCGGACGACGAACCAGGCCAGCACGACCACCAGCACGACGACCCCGGAGTAGCGAAGGTGCTGCCAGCTGCGAACCCGGCGGCCGGTCCACAGTCGCAGGCAGTACGCGCCGAAGGCGAAGAGCAGCAACCCCATTGCGAGCACCCCGACGGCGTTGTAGTGCAGCGCCGCCGGGACATCGCCGTGCAGCAGCGAGTAGATCGCCCGTAGCGACCCGCAGCCCGGACACGTCACCCCGAAGATCAGCTTGGTCGGACAGACCGGCAGGGCACCGCCCGGTGTCGTCGGATCGGCGAACCACACGGCCGCACAGACCATCCCGGTACCGGCGACGACCGTCGCCGGACCGAGGTACCGATGCTTCGAGAGAGCCGAGGCCCGTCCGAGGACGGCCCTCTCGAAACGCTCAGTACGTGGACGTGGTCGCGGAGGCGCCGAGGAGGATGACGAAGAGGACGACATAAACGATGATGATCAGGACCCAGATGATGACCGACGAGATCGCACTCCACATCGCCCACTTCTTCGCCTCGTCGGCCGCCTTCTGCGCACCGGCGTAGTCGCCTGCGGCCCACAGCTTGCTGACGGAGGTCGACTTCACGATCGACACGATCCCGAGCGGCAGACAGCAGAGCACCGTGGACAGGATCGCCCACACGAGGTTGTTGTCCGGTTCCGGGCCGGCCGGATTCCCGCCCGGGAACCCGCCGTACGGCTGCTGTCCGTAGCCACCCGCGCCGTAGTTCGGCGGCTGGTTCGGATCATTGGGGTAGCTCATCTGCGCCCTTTCGACTCGGTCAGAGAACTCCAGGAGCGTAACCGTTCATCACCGGGCGCGACATGCCTGGAAACGATATTGATTCCATTGACTTACAACGGAATCCTCGCAGGCCGGACCGTTGCGCGATGCAACTAGGCCGTGCTCTAGACCGTGTCGCCGAACAACCTCGGGAGGGTGCCCTCGTGCGCCTCACGGAGTTCGGCGAGGGGCACCGAGAAGTAGTCCTGGACCTCGACGGCGTCGCTGCCCTGGTCGACCACACCGATGCGTGTCCACGGCATCGAACGCGCGTCGAGCATGGCGGTGAACCGCGATTCCTCGGTGCGCGGGACCGCCACGAGCACGCGCCCGGCCGACTCGGAGAACAGCCAGACGAACGGGTCGGCGTCCTCGGGCAGCAGGACGCGGCACCCGGTCTCGCCGGCCAGGGCCGCCTCGACGACGGTCTGAATGAGGCCGCCCTCGCTGAGATCGTGTGCCGCGGAGATCAATCCGTCGCGGGACGATGCGGACAGGATCTCGGCGAGCAGGCGTTCGCGTTCGAGGTCGACCTGCGGCGGGACGCCACCGAGGTGGTCGTGACTGACCTGGGCCCAGATCGAGCCGTCGAATTCGTCGCGGGTCTCACCGAGCAGGATGAGTGTCTCGCCGGGTTCGGTGCCGATGCCGGTCGGGATGCGGCGGTGCACATCGTCGATGACGCCGAGGACGCCCACGACCGGGGTCGGCAGGATGGCCGTCGCACCCGTCTGGTTGTAGAAGCTCACGTTGCCGCCGGTGACCGGGATGCCGAGCTGGGCGCAGCCGTCGGCGAGCCCCCGGACCGCCTGCTGGAACTGCCACATCACCGCCGGGTCCTCCGGGGAACCGAAGTTGAGGCAGTTGGTCACGGCCTTCGGCGTCGCCCCGGACACCGCGACGTTGCGGTAGGCCTCGGCAAGCGCGAGCTGCGCGCCGCGGTAGGGATCGAGGAAGGTGTAGCGGCCCGACGCGTCGGTCGCCAGTGCGATGCCGCGCCCGGACTCCTCGTCGATGCGGATCATCCCCGAGTCGGCGTGCTCGGCCAGGACGGTGTTGCCGCGCACGTAGCGGTCGTACTGGTCGGTGATGAACTTGCGGCTGCACAGCGCGGGCGAGGCCAGCATGGCCAGCAGCGTCTCGCGCAGCTGGTCGGATGTGCTCGGGCGCTGCAGCGGTTCGGTCGTCGACGCGATGACGGTGTCCTGCCAGTCGGGCCGGGCGACGGGACGCTCGTAGACCGGACCGTCGTGGGCGACGGTGCGCGGCGGCACGTCGACGACGGTCTCGCCGTGCCAGGTGATGACCAGCTGATCGCCGTCGGTGACCTCGCCGATGACGGTCGCAAGCACATCCCACTTGCGGCAGACCTCGAGGAATTTCTCGACGTTGTCCGGGGTCACGACGGCACACATGCGTTCCTGCGACTCGCTGGAGAGCACCTCCGCCGGGGTCATGCCCTCGGCGCGCATCGGCACCTTCTCCAGGTCGATGTGCATGCCGCCGTCGCCGGCTGCGGCGAGTTCGCTCGTGGCACAGGACAGTCCGGCACCGCCGAGATCCTGGATGCCCACGACGAGTCCGGCGTGGTAGAGCTCGAGGCAGCACTCGATGAGCACCTTCTCGGTGAACGGGTCGCCGACCTGGACGCTGGGCAGCTTCTTGCGATTCGGACCCGAGCCCTCGGAATCGTCGAAGGTCTCCGATGCCAGGACCGAGACACCGCCGATGCCGTCGAGACCGGTGCGCGCACCGAACAGGATGATCTTGTTACCCGCGCCCGAGGCGAAGGCCAGGTGCAGGTCCTCGGTGCGCAGCACGCCCGCGCACAGCGCGTTGACGAGCGGGTTGCCGGCGTAGCTGGCGTCGAAGACGGTCTCACCGCCGACATTGGGCAGGCCGAGGGAGTTGCCGTAGCCACCCACGCCGCGCACCACACCGTCGACGACGCGCCGGGTGTCCGGGGCGTCGGCCGGGCCGAAGCGCAGCTGATCCATGACCGCGATCGGGCGTGCGCCCATGGCCATGATGTCGCGCACGATGCCACCGACTCCGGTGGCGGCGCCCTGGTACGGCTCGACGTAGCTCGGGTGGTTGTGCGATTCGACCTTGAAGGTCACCGCCCATCCGTCGCCGATGTCGACGACGCCGGCGTTCTCGCCGATGCCGGCCAGCATGCTCGCGCGCATCTCGTCGGTGGTGGTCTCACCGAAGTAGCGCAGGTGCACCTTCGACGACTTGTAGCTGCAGTGCTCGGACCACATGACCGAGTACATGGCGAGCTCCGCGTCGGTGGGCCGGCGACCCAGGATCTCGCGGATGCGCGCGTACTCGTCGTCCTTGAGACCGAGTTCGCGGAAGGGTTGCGGATGGTCCGGGGTCTGGGCAGCGGCTGAGACGGTATCCACCTGGGCACTCACCCGGACAAGTCTAGGCGTGCGCGGGCGGTTGCGGCCGCCGGGGCGCCTCGGGTGCGCACCCTGGGAGATCTGCGACGGATGTCACGCCGGTCTAGCGATACTCTGTCTCCGGCGACCGCCCCCCGGGGTGTGTCGTCGTGGTACCCGGGGAGAACGGTTCGGGGTCGGTGTGCGCCGATGGGACGACACAGGGGGAAACGATGGCCGATGTCCGCAAGGCGAGGGCACTCTTCGAACTCGGCGTCCTGTCCCTGAACATCCCGGTCGAAGGCCAGGAACCGGTCGACAATCCCGCGCAGGCCGCCAAGGCCTTCACCCGTGCGACCGAATGGGACCCGGCCCTGGGCGACGCCTGGATCGGCCGGCTGGCCTGCGGCGACAGCAGCAACGAGGTCCTCCTGGGCCTTTATCGTGCCCGCGGGTCGATCGGCGCGGAGCAGCGCCGGCTCGGGCTCCCGCCCGGCACGATCGCGGGGCGCTGGTACACCGGGATGCTGATCGACTTCCCGGCGTCGAATGCCGTCGAGGCGACCGCGGCCTACGCGGCCAGTCTGGTCCGTGGCGCGGACTTCGCCGGTGCGGAAGAGGTCCTCGACGAGGTACCCCCGGCGCACCGCGTGCCGATCGTGGATTTCGTCCGCGCGTTCCTGCACTTCGCCACCCAGCGCTGGCCCGACGTCCTGACCTCGCTGACCAGGTCCGACCGGTGGAACGACCCGTACATGCAGGCCGTCGCCGACTTCATGGCCGGGACGTCGTGCGTGCATCTCGGCATGTACGGCGAGGGCATGCGGCGCCTGCAGAACGCGGTCGACGGCCCGATCCCGTCCTGTTCGACGCAGGCGATCTTCGTCTACGGCCTCGCGCTGCGCGAGCAGGGCCACGAGGAGAAGGCGAAGTCGATGTTCGAGCAGGCCTACGCCCGTGACCCGTCGCTGACCGGCGCGGCCGACGCCATCCGGTCGCCCTCCTACCGGATGCCCCCCACGACGCCCGAGCAGATCGCCGAGCGCACCGACCGGTGGGACCCGAAGTCGGTGCCCGATCGCGCCGAGTCCCTGGTGTCGACCTCCGGGGACCCCGCCGAACAGAATTCGCTGGTGACCGAGGCGCAACGGGAGCTGGCCGAACAGATCGGGCTCGAGTCGGTCAAGCAGCAGGTGGCCAAACTGCAGTCCACCGCGACCCTGGCGAAGGTCCGCGCCGACCGCGGGCTGTCGACGTCGGCCCGCAGCCTGCACCTGGCTTTCACCGGACCGCCCGGCACCGGCAAGACGACCGTGGCCCGCATCGTCGCCAAGATCTACTGCGGCCTCGGCTTCATCAAGTCCGACAAGGTCGTCGAGGCCACCCGCCGCGACATGGTCGGTGAACACCTCGGCAGCACCGCCATCAAGACCGCGGCGCTCATCGACTCCGCGATGGACGGCGTGCTGTTCATCGACGAGGCGTACACGCTCATCCAGCAGGGGCTGTCCGGCGGCGACGCGTTCGGTCGCGAAGCCGTCGACACCCTGCTGGCCCGGATGGAGGACGACCGTGACCGGCTGGTCGTGATCATCGCCGGCTACGACGCCGAGATCGATCGGTTCCTCGCCTCCAACGACGGACTGGCGTCGCGCTTCGCACGCCGGGTGCGCTTCGACTCCTACACCCCCGACGAGCTCGCCCGCATCGCCGATTTCATTGCGCGCAAACGCGATTCGTCCTTGACCCGCGAGGCGATGGTCGAGATCGAACAGGCGTGCGCTCCGCTGTACCACGACGTCCGCGAGCATCAGGGCACCGCGCGGCGCGCCACCGATCTCGCCGGCAACGGCCGCTTCATCCGCAACATCATCGAGGCGGCCGAGGAGGAGCGCGAGTTCCGGCTCAGCACCGCCGGCGACTTCGACTCACTCAGCCAGGACGACCTGATGCGCATCGAGACCACGGATGTCCGGGCCGCCATCTCAGGCGTGCTCTCCGGCCTCATGCGCTGACCGCGCCCCATCCCATCCCGCACCACCGGGTCACCACCCGGACCGCTTCCCGAGGAGTTCCGTGATGTCTGTTCCCGCCCGCCGATCCCGCCCCGCCGAGCTGGCCGCGGGCCTGTCGATGGCCGCGATGATGATGCTGGCGATCGGTGCGTGTTCGTCCGACGATGCCGCGCCCGCGCCTTCATCCGACAGCGCGGTCCCGACCACGAGCGCCACCGAGACGAGCAGCCCCGCCACATCCGCGGACAGCAGCCGGGCCAGTGCGTCACCGTCGCGCGGCTCCGAGTCCGGTTCCGACACCGGGTCCGGCTCCGCGTCGACCATGACGTGCACGGAGTTCCGCGAACTCGACGACGCCCGGCGGGCGGCGGTCCTGACCGATCTGGACGTGACCGACAATGTCCAGCAGGTGGCCACCGTGGCGGCGACGGTCTGCCTGACGCGGCCCGACGACACCATCGCCGCTGTCGTCGCCGAACTCCTCCCGCGCTGATAGTTTCACCAGCTATGAGCAACAGTCCGTGGTCCCTGCTGCACGGGCCGCTGTTCAGTCGGGACAACCCACTCGAACGCAAGCACGCCGCGCCGCGCATCAGTGCCTACATCTACGGCAACATCCTGATCCTGGCCGTGCTCATCCCGTTGCACGTCGAGGACGACTTCGTCGGTATCGCGATCCTCGCGGGCACCGCCGCGTCGACCTTCATCGCGCACGTCTTCGCCGAGGGCGTCGCCCGGCGCGTGTCCGACGGCAAGGTCGAGCCGACGCGATCAGAGGTCCTCGGTCATCTCCGCGACTCGGTGCCGATCCTGACCTCGGCGCTCCTGCCCTGCGCGATCCTGCTGCTCGGTCTCATCGGCTGGCTCGAGCCCCGCACCGCCCAGTTGATCGCGGAGATCGTGATCCTCCTGCGCATCGGCGGCACGGTCTTCGTCATCGACCGGCTCAACAACGAACGGCCCAGCCGGGCAACGCTGTTCAGCTCCGGCGCGGTCACGCTGGTGGCGACCGTGATCGTCGCGATCAAGGTCGTGGTCACGCACTGAGGCGCTCGGAGGTCAGCCGCCGGCACCCTCGGTGGTGACCGTGAGGATCGCCTCGGTGAATTCCGGCCGGCAGACGACGAGGTCGGGCAGGTAGGTGTCCTCGTTGTTGTAGACCAGCGGCGAACCGTCGATCCGCCCGCACCACAGACCCTTCGCCTTCGCGACGGCGACCGGCGCGGCCGAATCCCACTCGTACTGGCCGCCGGCGTGGACATAGGCGTCGGCCTCGCCGCGCACCACCGCCATCGCCTTGGCACCGGCGGAACCCATCGGCAGCACCTCGCCGGCCATCGCCGCGGCCACCTCGTCGGCGAAGGCCGGTGGGCGCGAACTGCTCACGACGACGCGCGGGACCCCGGTCCGGGGCCGGGACGCCAGGCCTTCCACGGGCTCGACGGCGGAACCGTCGTCGAGGTAGGTCACCCCGAGGGCCGGCAAGGCGACCGCACCGGCGATCAGCCCGTCGTCGGCCGACCACAGCGCGACGTGCACGGCCCAGTCGCTGCGCCCGCCGCCGGGTTCGTAGGTGCCGTACTCACGCGTGCCGTCGACCGGATCAATGATCCACACGCGCGACGCCGACAGTCGCGACTTGTCGTCGGCCGATTCCTCCGACAGCACGGCATCGTCCGGACGCTCCTGTGCGAGACGCCCAAGGATGAACTCGTCGGACCGCCGGTCGCCCTCCTGACCGAGCTCTTTGCCCGTCAATCCGCTGGAGCGGCGGATATCGAGCAGGAGTTCACCTGCGGCGGTGGCCAGTTCACCGGCCAGGGCACGATCGTCGGTCACGGGGTTCCTCTCGGTCGGCATACCGGTGGCAGGACGCGGCGCTTCGCGCCGGACGGCTACGAGGCTGCGCTCACAGACCCAGGTTACGCAGGACCAGGTCGGCGACCTCGGACGGCGGGCCGTCGTCGGGGGTGATGTGCAGATCCGGGTCGGACGGACGCTCGTAGGGCGAGTCGATGCCGGTGAACTGACTGATCTCCCCCCGCCGCGCACGGTCGTACAGCCCCTTCGGATCGCGTCGTTCGCATTCGGCGAGCGGGGTGTCGACGAAGATCTCGTAGAACGGCAGCCCGCGCTCGGCGTGGATCTCCCGGGCCCGCTGCCGTTCCTCGGCGAACGGGCTGATGAGCGAGACGATCGCCACCGATCCCGAGTCGGCGAACAGCGCGGCCACCTCGCTGGTCCGGCGGATGTTCTCCCGGCGGTCGTCGTCGGAGAAGCCCAGATCCGAGTTCAGGCCGTGCCGCAGGTTGTCCCCGTCCATCAGGTACGCCGGACGCCCCTCGGCGACGAAGCGCCGCTCGAGTTCGACCGCCAGCGACGACTTCCCGGAGCCGGACAGACCGGTCAGCCAGATCGTCGCGCCGCGGTGCGCACGGTGCTCGCGCCCGACCTTCGTCGCCTGCCACACGACATGACTGTCGTGACTCACCGGCGCCGTGATCATCCCCGCGCCGACGGTCCGGTTGGTGGCCTCGTCGATCAGGATGAAGCTGCCCGTGTCGCGGTTGCGCCGGTACGAGTCGAAGGTCACCGGCTCCTGGGTGTGCAGGGTGACGCGTCCGATCTCGTTGAGCGACAATCCCTCCGCGTCCTCGTCGCGGTGCAGCGAGTTGACGTCGAGGCGATAGTTGAGGCCGTTGACCTGCGCGCGGGTCAACCGGGTTCCGCAGAGCAGCTGATACCGGTTGCCCGGTCGCAGTTCGGCGTCGTCGGCGAACCAGCACACCATCGCGTCCAGGTCGCGTCCCACGTACGGCCGGTTGTTGGGGCGGGCCAGCATGTCGCCGCGCACGATGTCGATCTCGTCGGCGAGTTCGACGGACACGGCCATCGACGCGAAGGCCTCGTCGATCGGCTGGCCACCGGGCGCCCAGATCTCGGTGATGGTGGTGCTGAAACCGCTGGGGAGGACGACGATCTCGTCGCCCTTGGCGAGCACACCGCCGGCAACGGTGCCCGCGTAGGCGCGGTGGTCGGCGCCGTCGCTGCGCTGCGGCCGGATCACGTACTGGACGGGCAGACGGGTGTCGATCAGGTTGCGGTCGGAGGCGATGTAGACGTGCTCGAGGTGATTCAGCAGCGGACGCCCCTCGTACCACGGCATCGCCGCGGACTGTTCGACGACGTTGTCGCCCCGCAGCGCCGACATCGGGATGAACGTCAGGTCGACGACGTTGAGCTTGGTCGCGAAATCGACGAAGTCGGCGCAGATCTCGTCGAAACGCTCCTGCGACCAGTCGACGAGGTCCATCTTGTTCACGCAGACCGTCAGGTGCGGGATGCCGAGCAACGACGACAGGAACGCGTGCCGCCGCGTCTGCTCGAGCACGCCCTTGCGCGCGTCGATCAGGATCATCGCGAGATCGGCGGTCGAGGCACCGGTCACCATGTTGCGTGTGTACTGCACGTGGCCCGGCGTGTCGGCGATGATGAACTTTCGCCTGGGCGTGGCGAAGTACCGATAGGCGACGTCGATGGTGATGCCCTGCTCGCGTTCGGCACGCAGCCCGTCGGTCAGCAGGGCGAGGTTCGCGTACTCGTCACCGCGCTCGGCGCTGGTGCGCTCGATCGATTCGAGCTGGTCGGTGAAGATCGCCTTCGAGTCGTAGAGCAGCCGGCCGATGAGTGTCGACTTGCCGTCGTCCACCGAGCCCGCGGTCGCCAGACGCAGCATCTCCGTCGCGCCGCCGACGGCGTTGAGGTCGCCCATCAGAAGTAGCCTTCCTTCTTGCGGTCTTCCATCCCCGACTCGGAGATCCGGTCGTCGGCGCGCGTGGCTCCCCGCTCGGTCAACCGGGTGACCTCGATCTCCTCGATCACCTTCATCACGTCGTCCGCGCCGGACAGCACACAACCGGTGCACGTGGCGTCGCCGACGGTCCGGAACCGCACGGTCTCGGTCCGCACCTCCTCACCCGGGAGCTCCTGCAGGAAGCGGGTTTTCGCGAGCAGCATGCCGTCGCGCGGGATCACCTCGCGCTGGTGCGCGTAGTAGATCTCCGGCAGATCGATGTCCTCGGCGGCGATGTACTGCCAGATGTCGAGCTCGGTCCAGTTCGACAGCGGGAACACCCGGATGTGCTCCCCCTTGGCGTGACGCCCGTTGTAGAGGCGCCACAGCTCGGGTCGCTGCTCGCGCGGATTCCACGCGCCGAACTCGTCACGGAAGCTGAACACGCGCTCCTTCGCCCGCGCCTTCTCCTCGTCGCGCCGGGCCCCGCCGAACACGGCGTCGAAACGGTTCTCGGTGATCCCGCGCAACAGCGCCGCGGTCTGCAGCCGGTTGCGGCTGGCACCCGGGCCGGTCTGCTCGACGACCCGCCCGGCATCGATGTCGTCCTGCACCGAGCTGACGAGAAGGCGAACCCCGGTCTCGGCGACCACGCGATCGCGGTACTCGATCACCTCGTCGAAGTTGTGCCCGGTGTCGACGTGCATGAGCGGGAACGGGATCGGCGCCGGCCAGAACGCCTTCCGCGCCAGATGGAACATCACCACGGAGTCCTTGCCGCCGGAGAACAGCAGAACCGGACGTTCGAAGGTCGCGGCGACCTCGCGGAAGATGTGCACCGATTCGGCCTCGAGCGCCGCGAGATGCGAGAGCTCATAACCGTGGTGACGACGACGCCGGTCCTCGGTGTCGTCGGGACGACGTCCGTCGTCGGCGTCGATGGTGATGGCCACCGGAGCAACCCCCTTGACATGTCGAATATTCGACACTATGTGTTGACAATGTGACACAAACCGTAGGTGACTTCTCCGACGCGCGTCAACCGGCACGTGCGGCGTCGCCACCGACCGCCCGGGTCGTCCGCATCGTCGAACTCCTCGCCGACGCCGAACAACCGGCGCTGACGCTGGCCGAGATCGTGCGTCAGACCTCGATGTCGCGCGCCACCGCGCACGCCGTAGTCTCCGAACTCGTCGACTGCGGATGGCTGATCCGGGACCCGTCGGCCGGCACCTTCGGCGTCGGACCAGCCTTCGTCGGCCTCGTCCGGAACGCCGACGGCGCGGACCACCTCGTACGGTGGGCGGCGTCGGCGGCGCGCGACCTGTGCGAACGGTTCGACGTCCCCTGTTTCGTCGCCCGACGGACCTCGGCCGACGCGGTGACCCTGGCGTCGCACGCCTTTCCGCCCCACCTGGCACCGGAGACCGCGCAGCATCCCTGGTTGCGCAACGGCAGCCGCATCCGGCTCCGCCCGCCGATCTGTCGGGAGTTCATCGCCTTCGACCCGGACGACGCCCGGTCGAACTGGATCGGCCAGGCCGCCGAGTCCACCCGCACCCGGCTGGGCATGGTGCTCGACGTCGTCGCCGAACGCGGCTACTCGATCGAGCGCATGACCGACGACCACGTGGCGATGATCGAAGCCCTGAGCTCCCTCGACACCATGTCGGACACCCTGCGCGCGCGGGTCGGCGACCTGCTCACCGAGCTGTCGGTCATCGATTACCTGCCCGAGGAGATCGACGCCTGCGCGGCCTACGGCACGGGGGTACCCGTGGTCACCATCGGCGCCCCCGTCTTCGACTCCGCCCGTCGGGTGGTCGCGGCCATCGTCGTCTGCCCGAACACCACCCTCGACGTGGACGAAGTGCGCCGACTCGGCGAGGCCACGCGTGCTGCCGCCGACGGGATCTCGAGTCATCTCAGCTGAGGGGCGGGTCGACCGAACGAATGAACACTGCGCCCGGAAATACCCACGAAACGGACTTCCTGCGGAAAACTGGCCGGTGATCACGACACGTCACCGTCGCCACCAGCAAGGGAGTCGAGATATGCCCAGCACCAAGACGATCACCCGGTTGGCCGCCGCCGCCATCGCTCTGACCTCGGCTGCCGGGCTCGGCGTCGCGGCCACCGGCGACGCGAACGCGGTGTCCCGCGAGTATCCGCTGTCGACCTGCGTGGGCCTGAGCCCGAACGTCGTCGACGTCCCGTTCCTGGCGCGACGCACGATCGTGAGCACGTATGCCGGCAACGCCTACATCGCCGCCGACTTCACCAGCTACTTCCCCGGCGGCTACCAGTCCTCGGCCCGCCTGGACTGGCACAACCTGGCCACCGGCAAGCGCGGCTCCAAGGTCAGCAACGTCCGCGTGAACCCGCCCTACCAGGGCGTCCACTACTTCGTGATCCCCGTCAACCAGATCGGCAAGGGGCGGGTGAACGTGACCTTCAGCGCGGTCAACCGGAACGCGCTCTGGAGCGTGCCGTCCACGAGCTGCAGCGGGAGCATCGTCATCCCCTGAGCCGGACCGCCACCGATGACTTCCGGGGGCACCCAACCGCCCCCTAATCCGAAAGAAGCGACCCCATTGCTCCCTGAGGTGTGAGGAGCGATAGCGACGAGCCACGAAGGGCCTGGTGAGACAGGTTGCGGAGCCCTTCGTGGCTCGCTTCGCTCGCACCTCAGGGAGCAGAGATGTGGACGCTTAAGAGTGTTCTTTCGTAGTCCACGCAAGACCTGCAACGCTGCCGGCCCGACACAACGGCGCCACTTCGACGGAACTTGCGCTGCCCC
>NZ_JAMBDT010000071.1:0-26369 GCF_025143765.1 Gordonia sp. p3-SID1431 | reverse complement strand
TGTTGTTCACCTATTACACCGGCACCGATGCCGATTACGCACCGTGGATCGGTGAAGGGCGCCCGATCGATCCGACGCATCACCGCGTGGTCATCGTCAACCACCTCGGCAACGGGAAGTCGGTCTCTCCGTCGACCACACCTGACGTTGTGCGACACACCTTTCCGAGGATCACCGTAGGAGACAACGCCCGTGCCGCACGCCTCGTCCTGGATGCTCTGGGAGTCGCACGAGTTCAGCTGGCGGCGGGGTGGTCTCTCGGCGGCACTCAGGCATTGGAATTCGCCGCGATGTTCCCGGACGATGTGGACTCGGTCATGGCTCTGTGTTCGGCTGCCCGCTGTTCCACGGTGAATCAGGTGTTCCTCGACTCGGTGGCGGCCGCATTGGAAGCCGATCCGAACTTCGGTCTGGGCGTTCGCCCGGCGCGCGGACTGAACGCCTTCGGGCGAGTGTACGCAGGCTGGGCGTACTCACCGGCCTTCTTCACCGACGGGATCTACAAGGATCTCGGATATCGCAGCGCCGCTGATGTTCTGGTGCGTTGGGGTGAAGACCATGAGGCGTTCGACGCCGGCGATCTGATGACATGTCTGAGGATGTGGCGGGACGCCGACATCGGGCGGAACCGGGGTGGACTCTGTGCAGGTCTTGGTCGCATCAAAGCCAGAACCGTGTTGATGCCGTGCTCGACGGACGCGTACTTCACGTTGGCCGAGAACTCTGTGGAGGTACAAGCGCTGCGGCACGGCGAACTGCGTGTCCTGGAGTCGTCGTTGGGCCACGTCGCCGGCCGTCCCGGTGTACGAGCACGAGAACAGAACGTCGTAGACGCCTGCCTCCGAGAGCTTCTCGCTGAGTTGAAGCGGAAGAACCCCAGCTCACAACCAACAATCTGAGAGGAGTCGACGTCAGTGTCGCTCAACATCGTGGTAGCGGGGCTACCCAAAGCAGTACAGGGAGCGAGTGACCCCGTGGAGGGGATCTGGCTCACCGAGCAACAACGAGCAAGAATTCTGGCGGTCGCCGACGATGTGTGGCTCGAGCACATTCCGGTGTCCCACCTGAACGGCGGCCTACCACCACAACGGCCACCACACGCGATAATGGTGGAGACCAGCGGAACCGTCGAATCCATCGAGAGCGAAGTCGGCATCCTGACCCAGAAGGGGTACGACCAGCTCATCAACCCTGATCTTCAGCTGATTCAGTCGATGAGCGCCGGTGCGGAACATCTGACGACGATCGTGCCGCAGGGGGTTGTGCTGGCCAACGCGTCCGGCGTCGCCGCAAAAGCCATCGCGGAAACCGTCATCGGAGCCATTCTGGCCGACGCCAAGATGCTGCACACCCGATGGCAGAACCAGGCTGCGCGCAAGTGGGTCGAATTGCCCGCTCGAGAACTCGACGGCTCGGTCATGACGATCCTCGGCACCGGCAACATCGGGTCGCAGACCTCGCGGATTGCGTCCGCGCTGGGAATCCGGACCATCGGAATCAATCGACAAGGCAACGAGGTCAGAGGCTTTGACGAGGTCGTGTCGACCGGATCACTTCTGGACGCTCTCGCCACGTCCGACTTCCTGGTGATCGCTGCGCCGTTGACCCCGCAGACCAGAGGACTGATCGACGCCCGTGCGATCGCTGCGATGAAACCCGGTGGGTGGATCGCCAACGTTGCGCGGGGTCCCATCCACGACGCCGGCGCACTGGTAGCAGCTCTCGAGGACGGCCACCTGCGCGGCGCGCTGATCGATTGCCATGCGATGGAGCCACTTCCGGCGGACGACCCGCTGTGGACCGCCCCCGGCGCCCTGGTGCTGCCGCACGATTCGCATGCTTCGCAGCTACTCGGCGACCGCCAGGTCGACCTCTTCGTGGACAACCTCCGACGACTGGGTGCTGCACAGCCGTTCCGGAATGTCGTCAACCTGGATCGGGGGTACTGAGATGAGCGGCACCGGCACGATCGGCTTCATCGGGTTGGGAGTGATGGGAAGGCCGATGGCTGCCCATCTGGTGAACGCCGGACTCACGGTCGTCGTCCACAATCGGTCGCAGACGGCGGTCGACGACCTGGTCGCCGCAGGTGCGGTCGGGGCGGCGAGTCCGGCGGAGGTCGCCGAACGGGCAGACACCATCATCACGATGCTCCCGGACGCGCCCGATGTCGAGAAGGTGTTGTTCGGAACCGACGGCGTCACCACCACAGCCAGACCCGGCCGAGTAGTGGTCGACTGCAGCACGATAGCCCCCGAGCGGGCCGTGACCATCGCCGCAACCCTGAGCGAGTCGGCCATCGGCTTCGTCGACGCGCCGGTCAGCGGTGGCGAACACGGCGCTCACACAGGCAACCTCGCAGTCATGATGGGCGGCTCGCCCTCCGACATCGCCACAGCGACATCTGCGATTGCCGCCTTCTCCGGTGTTGTCGCACATGTCGGACCGGTGGGTTCCGGACAGTTGGTGAAGGCGGCCAACCAGATGATCGTGGCCGGCAACATCGCTCTGGTGGCCGAGGCACTGAGTCTCCTGCAGAGAACAGATGTCGACATGGACGCCGCGATCAGTGTGCTCAACGGCGGCCTGGCTGCCAGCAGGGTGCTGGAGAACAAGGCTCGCAGGATGATCGACCGTGACTTCACGCCGGGTTTCCGCGTCGATCTGCATTACAAGGATCTCTTGATCGCGCAATCGGCGGCCGATCAAGCCGGTCTCGCCACACCCGTCGCCGCCGTCGTGACCCAGTTGGTCCAAGCACTACGCGCCTCCGGAGACGGCGGACTCGACCATGGGGCGCTGATCACGGTGATCGAGCGACTGTGCTCGCCCAACACACTCAAAGGACACACGTCATGCCAACAGCACTGATCTGCGGTGGGGGAATTGCGGGGCTGTCGTCTGCGCTTCACCTCAAACAACAGGGTTGGACAATCAGACTGTTCGAGAAGGACCCTGAAATACGGACTGCTGGAGTCGGTCTCAACATCTGGCCGAACGGCGTCCGGGTGTTGGACGGCCTGGGACTCGGCGAACGCTACCTGGCAGAGGCGGCCGCCATGAAGCGATGGTGGACGCTCGACTGTGACGGCACCCGGACCTCGGACGTCGACGTAGACGGCTGGGCCACCGAGCTCGGCGCACCCATCACCGGTGCGCGCCGGGTCCGGCTGAACGCGCTCCTCGCATCGGGCCTCAGCCCTGACGAGATCATCTACAGCCGAGGCGGGGAGTGGTACGAGCAGAGTGCAGACAGCATCACCCTGCATTTCGCAGACGGCACCCAGGCGACCGGCGACGTCCTGCTGGGGACCGATGGCATCGGTTCCAAGCTTCGCAACTTCATGTTCGGGGCACCCCCGGAATTCACCGATGAGGGGGTTGTGCGCTGGCGCGGAGTGTTCGACTGCGCTGCCGCCGGAGTCCCCACCGACGTCCAGGCCGACGTGTTCGGACCCAACGGTCACATCGGGTGGATACCGATCGACGAGACTCACGCGTACTGGTACGGCAGCCTGGACGGACTGAGTTCCTACGACGACTTCACCGAGTGTGCACGCAGTTGGATCAACACACCGATTCCGCGCATCGTCGACGTCAGCGAACCTGGCAGCATCATCGGTCGCGAGATCGCCCACTACCGTCGCCACCTCCCGCGATGGACAGACCGCCGCGCAATCCTGATAGGCGATTCAGCGCACCCGATGTATCCCGGAATGGCGCAAGGCGCCAACCAAGCCCTGATCGACGGGTCCACCTTCGCGCGCTACCTGGCCGAGACCGACGATGTCGTCGAGGCGGGGCGCAGGTTCGAGGAAGACCGCTTGCCGGTGGCCAACAAGATGGTCGAGTACTCACGCTTGCATTTCGAGTACCAGCGGACTCGCGAAGAGTACGCCTCCGGTGGAGTGAACCACCAGATCGAACGTTATCTGGAGTTCGACGACTACGCTCGAACGGCAATCGGGGGCTGAGGCGTGGCCGATACGGACAGGTTCGCGCTGTTAGGATCGCCGCATGACGAAACGCGGCTCAGCGGGCGGTCGCCCCCGGGAGAGCGGAATGGTCACGAGCGAGCCGCGGGTAGGGATTCTCACGGCGGCCGCATCGCTTTTCGCGGAAAAGGGATTCGCGTCGACCCGAATGGCGGAGATAGCCCAGGCCGCAGGTTTGAAGCAGTCATCGATCTACTATTGGTTCAATTCGAAAGATGCAATTCTCCGGGCAATCATGGACCAGAATCGGGCATCTCTGATAGCGGCCCGGACGCTTGCCGATCGCCCCGAGTCCGCAGCCGTCCGCTTGTACATCGTGTTATATCGAGACGTGATTCAAATGTGCTCTGCACCTCTGAATTTCTACGATCTCGAAGAGGCCGCGACGAAACAGCCAGAAGTATTTCGTGACTTTCACGAGGACTATCACGAGTTGGTGAGACTGCTTCAGCTGATCATCGACGACGGACTCGCCACGGGAGTCTTCTGTGCAGAGCCGGCAAGCGACTTCGTGCGCACAGCCCTAAGCCTCACCGAGGGTAGTCAACATCGGTTTCACGTGGATGGTCGTAAGGAGTCCGACATCGACGGATTCGCAGATTCCGCTGCACGACTCGCTGTGCGTGCGATTGTCGAAGACCCCGATACCATGGATCACGTCCGCAGGGAGGCGCAGCACGGGATCGCAGGAATTCGAGCCTGCCCGGATACGGAAGATCAATAGCCCTTCCCAGCGATCTGACGTGCGTGAACCGACACGGTGAAACGATCAATTAACAGGCTGGACCCGACCCAGTAATGTCTTGTCCACTACACTTTCGATAGCAATTCGAAACCCGCCCGGCGGTAGATCCTCATCCTGATCCACGCCGCATGGAGGGCAATATGTCACATCCGAACGGCCCGGCGTCGTGACGGTTCGGAGCAATGGTGGTGCCGATTGTCCAGAAATGGTCTGGATACAAACATCGATTAATCCATCATTCCAGTCATCGCAGATGTCCCCGCACCAAGGCGGGTAGAAAGGTCCCGAATGTTAACGTCCGCCAAAAAGGCAGCACTCGGCAGTTTCGTAGGAACGTCCATCGAATGGTACGACTTCTTCATCTACGGCACTGCCAGCGCACTCGTTTTCCGACATGTGTTCTTCCCTTCGCATGACCCGCTCGTAGGTACTCTGCTCTCGTTCGCGACCTTCGGAGTCGCCTTCGTCGCCAGGCCGCTGGGCGGGATCATCTTCGGCCACTTCGGAGATCGTATCGGCCGCCGGCCCACGCTCGTCGTGACACTCGTGATGATGGGTGTGGCGACCGGCTTGGTCGGGCTTCTGCCGTCCTACGATTCGATCGGCATCATCGCACCCGTGTTGTTGGTGATTCTTCGTGTGTTACAGGGCCTCTCAGTAGGTGGCGAGTATGCCGGCGCTGTTCTGATGACAGTCGAGCACGCGCCCAAGGCCAGGCGAGGGTTGTACGGGAGTTGGGTGCAGGCCGGGTCCCCGGCGGGTCAGATCATGGCGAACGGCGTCTTTCTGATCACGACGGCTCTGATGTCGGAGGACCAGTTGCTCGGCTGGGGTTGGCGAATTCCCTTCCTGGCCAGCTTCGCGCTCGTTGTCGTCGGTCTTGTCATCCGACTGGCCGTCGAGGAGAGCCCAGAGTTCGAACGCGTCGAACAGCTGGACAAGAAGGAGAAGAGTCCTCTGGTCACTCTGCTCCGGCACTACCCGAAGCAGGTGGTTCTGATGGCAATCGCCTATCTCGGTACCGGCGTCGTCATCTACGGTGCCGCTGTGTACAGCCTGAGTTACGGAACGACCAGACTGGACTTCAGCTACAGCCAGATGCTGCTGATGGTCCTGCTGTGTCAGGTCATCACCCTGATCGTGATCCCCGTGTTCGCGCGTACCGCAGATCGGGTCGGGATCAAGAAGGTGTTCTTGATCGGGAACATCGGCATGGGACTCATGGGTGTCCCCTGGGTTCTCCTGCTCGACACCGGTCAGTTCGGTCTCGCAATGCTCGGCTACGCCTTGATCTTCATTCCATACGCTGCAGCGTATGGGACGATGGCCGCCTTCTTCGCCGGTATCTACGACTCCCGTGTCGGCTACTCGGGCGTCTCGATGGGCTATCAACTCGGCTCGATCTTCGGCAGCGGGCTCACCCCCCTGGTGGCGGCAGCCCTCCTCGCATCGACCGGCACAGTTGTCGCGTTCGGCGTGTACATCGCCGGTGCCGCTGCATTGTCGGCCGCCGCGACGATATGGTTGCGGGTCTTCGACGGTGGGGACCGGACAGCAGGTGTGGAAGCGAATCCGAAGAAGACCGGGGATATCACAGTGGTCGAAGTCGAGCCGGTGGTCACCAAGGGCACCTGAGATCCGAGGGCTCGTACACCGGTCGAACACCGATACCGCGGACAATGGTGACCAGCCGGTGTCGGTGTTCGACGTGTGTCGTCGCAGGTGTCCAGCACGCCGAGAGTCGGCACCGGTTGATTGTTCCGGACGACATCCCCGCCTACCGCCTGGCAGTCAACGACTCTCGAGCCGTTCGACGATCCCGCGATCTCCATCGACCCGCACGCGCTCTCCCGTTCGTAACACCTGGGTGCCCACCAGGGTGTTCACGACGCACGGCAGCCCGTATTCGCGGGCGACCACCGCACCGTGCGAGACCGAACTGCCGATGTCGGTGACCAGTGCGCCGATGACGGTGAAGTACGGCGTCCAGCCGACGTCGGTGACGGGTGCCACGAGGATCTCACCGCGCTGGACATCACGCGCCTCCACGATCGACTTCGCGACGCGCACCGCACCTTCGACGGTTCCCCGGCCCGCCGGACGACCCACGATCCGGCCATCGCCGACATTCCGCTCGGGAGCTACGACGCGCGGGGACGGGCGGCCGACCGACACATCGTCGAACTCGAGCCGATCCTGGTACGACAACGCCTCCCGACGCTTCTTCGCGCTCTCGACGAGGTCGGTGATGTCGCCGGTACCGACAACCCGTTGCAGCTCCGGACGGTCGACAAAGAAGACGAGATCGGCGTCGGGAAGCCGCCCGGTCTCGGCCAACACCTCGCCGAGGTGCCGGTAACCGCGCTTGAGCCGATGGGCCATCAGCGCCATCCGCGACTTCGTCTCCTCGCGCCCGCGCGCGCCGCCCTGTGCCAGGCGGGCGAGAAGCCTGATCGCGGCGGGCGGCGTGTCGTACAGCCGCCGGGGCCGGATTCCGAACGACGGGGTCGAGCGCAGACCGCAGCATCACCTGCATCATCGCGCCCAGACCGCCGGGGTCATCGGCCCAGGACGGATCGCGCATGCACAGTTCGCGGTACCCGCGGTGACCGTGCCGCTCGAGGAAACGCTGCAACGCGCGACCGGCGTCACCGGAGGCCGACCGCAGCCCGGCGACCGCCACGTCCGGTGCGGCGGAAAGGAACTCCTCGACCACCGCGGAATCGGCGGCGATCGTCCGTACGACGGCATCGAGTTCGGCGAGCATCAGTGCGCTCTCCACCTCCGAGGCGCCGGCCATGAGCCGGGCGGCCTCGGCCTTGCCGTCGTCCTCGGTGCGGCCGTCCTTCTCCGCGCGCCGGACCAGCACGCTCTCGAGCACATTCGCCGCGACGGCAGCGCGTGAGGACGACCGCACATGGATGAGGGTGACGTCGCAGTACTGGGCGACCCCGGCTTCCAGCTCCTGCCATACGATCCGGGGGTCGCGGCTCGTCGGCACCGCGAACCCGGCGATCTCACCGGGCAGTCGACGGATGGCGGGACCGACCGACAGCGCATGCGAGGTCAGCCGGACGGTGTTCCCGAGCTTGCGCCGGAACGGTTGTGGCGGCCTGGGTTCGAGTTCGTCGATGACCCGCCCGCAGATCGAGGTCGAGAACTGTTCCAGCGAGTTCCCGAAGATGCCGGAACTCAGTGCCGTGCCCTCGGTCAGGTTCAGGAACATGTGCCCGTAGAAGTAACCCACCTGCAGCCAGGGTTTCTCGTATCTCTCCTGTGCCCGGGCGACCACCTGCACCATCTGCATCGCGTAGTCGATCGCGAACCCGGAGACCGATGCGGTCAGCGGGCAGAACGCGCCCGGCATCATCTCGCCGACGTTGCATCGTGTGTACACATGGTCGGCGCCGGCCACCGGCGAGTCCATCTCGTTCAGGTCACCGGGCAGCGTGGTGATCGGCCGAGCCTGCAACCACCAGATTCCACCGGATTTGTCGATGGCCCATTCGAGGTCCATCGGCCGGCCCCACTCCTGCTCGGCCCGGCGGGCGCCGGACTGGATCGCCGCGATCTCGACTGGCGACAGAACCGGCGCCGCGACAGTTTCGTTGACCACCGCGGTTCCGTCGGCATCGAGCACGACGTGATCGGGAGCAACCGTCCCGTCAACGAGCGCCTCGCCGAGTCCGGAAACGACGTCGATCACCGTCAGGTCCCGCCGACCTGAGACCGGGTCCGCGGTGAACACAACTCCCGCGGCGCGCGCATCGACCATCCGCTGGACCACCACATTCATGGTGGCCGAGGCATTCCCGCTGTACGACGACGCGCGGAGCGAGTGCACCGAGTCGGCACAGGCGCGCACCGCGTCGACGAAGCGGTCGACGGTGTCGACCCCCAGCACGGTGTCGTACTGACCGGCGAAGGACTGGTCGTCCCCGTCCTCCCCCACGGCCGAGGACCGGACCGCGACCGGTGTCCATCCGGCGGCGGCCATCTCGTCGAATCGTGCTGTCGCAGCGTCGGACACCCCCGACACGCCGGCGATGACGTACCCGGGCGGCACCGGGAGACCCAGGCGCCGCAGACGTGCGAGTCCGGCCGCCTTGCCGCCGTACCGGTCGTCAGCGATCTCCTCGAATTCGACCGTTTGCGAACTCATCTCGCATCACCACTCAGGGAGTGGACGATCTCGGCCAGCGGTTCCACACCGATGGGTCCCGGTTGATAGAGGCAGATGCGGTCCGACACACCGTCGACGCGGTCGCGGATGTGTGCGGCGATCTCGGCCGGAGTGCCGCAGGCGGCGATGGTGTGGAGGATCTCGTCGTCGATGAGTCCGGCCATCTCCTGCCAGCGTCCCTGTTTGGACATCGTGTTGAGTTCCGGCTGCAGGTCGCCCCATCCGTGCGCGTCGAGCACGGGCCGGTATGCGGGAGTGGAACCGTAGAACGCCAACAGCATTCGCGTCGAGGCATGGTCGTCGTCGCCCGTGCCGACCGAGACGATGATCTCGGGCACCACCTCGAAGTCGTCCTCGCTCCGACCGGCCGCCGCGAGACCGGCGCGGACCGCGGGCAGGGTCGTGCCGTGCAGGAACCGCTTCGACCCGAACGGCATCACCAGCAGACCGTCGGCGACCTCGGCGGTGGCACGGGTGAGCCGAGGGCCCAACGCGCCCAGGTAGATCGGCGGCGGCCCGTCCGGATTCGGGCCGGGTACGAAGGTCGGCGTCATCAGGGTGTGCCGGTGATACTCGCCCCGGAAGTCCAGACGTTCACCGTCGTTCCACGTCGCGAAGATGGCCCGCAGGGCGCCGACCATCTCCTTCATCCGCTCGACGGGACGGTCGAACTCGGCGCCGTACCGCTTCTCGATCTGGGCGCGCACCTGGGTACCCAGTCCGAGAATGAACCGTCCCTCGCTGAGCAGCTGCAGGTCGTTAGCCTGATGAGCCAGTTGAATCGGGTTGCGCGGGAGCGCGATCGCCACATTCGACATGATGTCGAGCCCGTCGACCGCTGTCGCGAGCGCGAGCGGCGTGCACACGTCGTGCGGACCTTCGAAGGTGAACACCCCCGACGCGCCGGCCTCCTGCAACGCCCGCGCGCGATCGACCGCTCCGACCGGATCGAACAACGCCGTCATGATCTTCATGTCGATGTCCTAGCCGATCACATCGGTCCAGTCGGAGAATCCCGACGGGTGATGAGGACCGATGACGCCGTGTTCGAACAGACCGGCACCATGCCGGACGGTGCCGTCCGGTTCGGTACAGACGGCCGACCCGACGTGGTCGATCAGACTGAAGGGCGCCCGCGCCATCACCTCCGGGTCGGTGAGGTCGAAGCTGACGCGTTCGGCGAACGGTCCGTCTTTCCATGTGCCGTGTCCCCACGACGAGTCGCCGCCGTACCCCGATCCGAACGCGATGGGAGCGAACAGTTTCGACTCGACATCGAGGACCACCCGGTCACCGGCACGGGTCAGGAACTCGACGTGCGCGCCCCGGGGGATCCGTGTGTCCGGCGTGTAGTCGATGGCGACGCGCACACCGTCGAGTTGCTCGACGCGACCGTCCCGCCAGCGCCGCGTGCAGTCGTAGAGACTGCGATGACCGTCGGGATCCTCTTGCAGGATCAGGAACAACTGGAAGTCGTCGAAGGCCAACGGCAGGTACAGCCACCACATACCGCGGAAGGCGGTGTCGGGCCGGCCCGCGGGTTCGGGCTCACCGACGGGGCGGATGCCCCACGACCGGTCCCGGCTCGCCACGCTGGTGTCGTGCTCGACCGTCAACCGCTCCCCGTCGACATCGATCCATCCCTGCCAGCTGCCCACTTGCGCAAACCGACACGCCTGCAGGGTGACCCGCCGTTCGGTGAGCATGTCGTGCGGCTTCTCCAGCGCCGCGGGGAAGAGACCGCGCCAGGTCAGGTCGGCGGAGATCCCCTCGGTCTCGGCCAGCGTCAGATGTAGTTCCTGCAACGGCTCCAGCACATCCAGGCGGTAGCCGTTGACGTTCTGCCGCAGGCGGTCGTCGTCGATGGCGTCGCTGAGGTGCACCGCGGTCTGGGTGTCACCGCGGCGGACGACGAAGTAGGCGTCCTTCACCCCGAGCCGGGGGTAGTAGCCGATGCCGGTCAGCGCCATGAACCGGCCCTCGCGGTCGAGGACGTTGAAGTACGAACGGTCGTAGAAGTTCCGATCGGAGGTCGCCGGCCAGGTGATCGGCGCCGGTGCCTGATGGATCGGATATTCGTCGAATGGACTGAGTTCCACGGACCCTCCCATAAATACGATGCAGACCGTATTGCAACTATGCTGGGACTCATGACAGCAGATGGCCGGAGGGAACACAAGAGGTCGAACCCTGCGTCGCCCGGACGGCCCCGCGACGGGCGGATCGATGCCGCGATCATCGCGGCCACCCGCGAACTCATCCTCGAGACGGGCTACCCGGCGCTGTCCCTCTCGGCGATCGCGGCCCGCGCGGGCACCACCACCGCGGCCATCTACCGGCGCTGGTCCGGCAAGGCCCAACTCGTCCACGAAGCGGTGCTGGCGGCCGAAACCCTGGAACCGCCAACGGGTTCGGGTGACGCCCGACAGGACATCCGGACCCTTGTCGAGATCGTGCGTGCCATGTTCAACCGACCCGAGGTGCGCGTGGCGCTTCCGGGTCTCATCGCCGACACCGTGGCCTCACCCGAGCTGCACAGTCAGATGATCGCCCGGCTCGCCGGCGACCTCACCGCCTTCGAATCCTGGTTCGGTCAGGAACGCCGGGGCGACGACCGGTTGCCCATGCTCGCGGAGGTCGTCGCCGGTACCGCGATCTTCCGCATCCTCATCCGCAGCGACGCCGCACTCGACGACGCGTGGGTCGAGGAGATGGTCGAGCTGATCACCGAGCGGTGGCCGGCGACGTGACGTCGTGAGGATCAAGCCGTCGCGGATCGCGGCCTCACCCCGGTCGGCCGCGAGATCGCGGTGTCCGTAAGGTCGAAAATCGGACACGGCGATTCGCTGTCGCCGCCGTAGCACGTACAGCTCTTGAGCCGAGGGAGTCCCCCATGTTCCGCAACGCGTGGCGCGAACTGCACAAACCGGTGTTCCTCACCGCGTCGGCCGTCATCTTCGGTCTGATCATCTTCGCGGTGATCTACGCTCAGACCGCGGCCGACGCCTTCGACAAACTGAACACATGAATCACCGACGGCGTGGGCTGGTGGTACGTCCTGATCGCCACCGGCTTCGTCCTGTTCGCGGTGTACTGCGCGATCAGCCGGATCGGCACCATCAAGCTCGGCGCGGACGACGAGGACCCCGAGTTCGGGGTGCTCTCCTGGTTCGCCATGCTCTTCGCTGCCGGGATGGGCATCGGACTCGTGTTCTACGGCGTGGCCGAACCTCTCTCGCACTACGTGAACCCGCCCGAGGCCGGCGGCATCCCGGGTGGCACCGACGCCGCGGCCAATCAGGCGATGGAACTGACGCTCTATCACTGGGGTCTGCACGCCTGGGCGATCTACGTCGTCGTCGGACTCGGCCTGGCCTACATGACCTTCCGCAAGGGACGGCCGTTGTCCGTCCGGTGGCTGCTCGAGCCGCTCCTCGGCCGCGAACGCGTCGAGGGCTGGCTGGGTCACGCGGTCGACATCGTCGCCATCGTCGGCACTCTGTTCGGCGTCGCGACCTCGCTCGGCTTCGGCATCCAGCAGATCAGCGCCGGTCTCGATTACCTCGGATGGGTCGACGTCAACAACTGGATCATCGTCGCGCTGATCATCGGCATCACCGGCCTGGCCATCTTCTCGGTGGTCACCGGGGTGACCAAGGGCCTGCGATGGTTGTCCAACCTCAACATGGCCGTGGCGGCGGCACTGACCGTCTTCGTCCTGGTGCTCGGTTCGACGCTCTTCCTGATCCAGTCGTGGGTGCAGAACATCGGCAACTACATCCAGGCCTTCCCGGATCTGATGCTGCGCACCGCGCCGTTCACCGACGACGGCTGGGAGGGCGCGTGGACGATCTTCTACTGGGGCTGGTGGATCAGCTGGGCGCCGTTCGTCGGCATGTTCATCGCGCGGATCTCGCGGGGTCGGACGATTCGGCAGTTCATCGGTGGCGTGCTCATCACGCCGACCCTGGTCAGCACCATATGGTTCACCGTGTTCGGCGACTCGGGCATCCTGCGGCAGATGGAGTTCGGCGACATGCTCGTCGACGGCGAGGTCGACACCAACACGTCGTTGTTCCAACTCCTCGACACCCTGCCGATGTCGGCCATCAGCAGCGTCATCGCGATCGTCATCGTCGTGCTGTTCTTCGTCACGTCCTCGGACTCGGGGTCGCTGGTGATCGACATGCTGGCGACCGGCGGCAAGATCGACACGCCCAAGCTCACCCGGGTCTACTGGGCGTCCCTGCAGGGTGTGGCGGCCGCGGTCCTGCTCCTGATCGGCGGCACCAGTTCGCTGACCGCCCTCCAGACGATGTCCATCGCCACCGCGGTCCCCTTCTCGATCGTCATGGTCCTGGCATGTGTCTCGTTGCTCCGCGCGTTCCACTACGACGTCGCGGTCCGTCCGCGCTACGTACAGCTGAGTACCACCGAACAAGCCGAGGGAGCGGCGACGGGCGACGCGGGTTCGGCTGCGGCACAGCACCAGCGGCACCGCAGGGCCCGCCAACCGGTGTCGGCGACCTTCGCGGGCCTACCGGGCGAGGGAGCGGCCCGCAACCGCGACGGCTCGCCCATCGTGCTCGCGGTCCGCGAGGTGCCCCACCACGCCGTGACGGTCAACCCCGAGACAGGTTCGTTCTCCGTCTCCGCAGAGCACGAACCGGAGAACCCCCTCGACGACGACCCGACCGAGAAGAACTGAGCGCGGGGTCGCCGCCGCGAGGTCACCGCCCCAGGTCGACGATGGCATGGAACACCCGCGTCGGGTCTTCGGCGATGCGGTTGAGCACGTACAACCACCATTCCGAGTCGAAGATGCGGTATTCGCGCGTGGCAACCCCGTTCTCCGCCAACCGATCGGGGAGGTCGGTTCGAGGTGACCATGCGCGAGATCCGTCCATCCGCGCCGTCCCCGACTCGACGGTCGGGTACCCGCGGATCTTCGACGTGGCCGCGGTGCAGGTCAGCAGGCTCGCCGGCACCTGAGGCCTGCGGCCGGAGCCTGTCTCAGAGCGAGTTCTCGGCCGCGGCGAGGATCTGTCGCCGGAGGGTCGACGAGGTGTTGGGCAGCCACATCGCGCGGACGGGCGCGAACGGCGGATCGGTGAACTCGACGATCCGGATGCGGTTGACGTAGATCCAGCCCGGTTCATTGGTGACGAAGGCGCACGCCTTGGGGTGTGCGATCACCGCCGTGTGCGGGGGCGTCCCCAGCAGCGTCGACAGGATGATCTTCGGTTCGAACCCGGCACGCCGACACATGCCGACTAGGATGTCGGTGTACTCGTACTCGTGCTCGGGACCCCAGACGACGATCTCGTAGCCGGCGAGGTCGGCCATGTCGACCCGGTCGTGCGCGGCCAGCGGGTGATCGGCACGCACCGCCAGACGCAGTTCGTGTTGTGTCGCGATGGTGGTGGCCATGTCCGGCGGGGCCGCCACGCCTCGTCCGAGAGCCATGTCGATGGCTCCCGACAGCAACTCGTCGCGAATGAGTTCGGCGAAGACCGGTCGTACCGTGATCGGCACCGACGAGTCGGCGAGCACCACCGGTTCGATGATCCGGAAGACCTCGGAGGAGGCGAGGTCCGGGGCGTGACCGATCACGAACGGCGCAGGCGAGCCGGCGTCCACCCGTCGTACCTGCGTCGCGAGCTGTTCGCCACCGGCCAGCAACGGCACTGCACCACGGTAGAGCGCCTCACCGGCAGGCGTCGGCGTGAGGCTTCGGCGCGACCGCGAGAAGAGCTCCACACCGAGGTGTCGCTCGAGTTCGCGGATCGCCGAGGAGAGCGCTTGCTGGCTGATGAACAGGTCATCCGCGGCGACACGAAGGCTGGGCGCCTCCATCACCACGACGAACATCCGCAGTCGTCGGAGGTCGATATCACGTAGTCCGGGCTCCCCGGGACCATTCATCAACCATCTCCTGTCAGTTATCCCGATTGATGTGATTGTAGGTTGACCATCGAGCCAATATGCTGAATTCCGCGAGGCCAGGTTCGCGCCGGCCAAATCGCATTCGGACTACCTGCTGGGGTCCCTCCCGCGGAGGGGACGGGAGGACCCCAGCAGGAGGCGGCTGATCGGGCCCGATCGGCACGGCCGTCTCAGCGCGCATCAGATCGACGGCGATTCTGCCGATTCTTACATCTTTCGCTCCGTTGGGTCATATCGCCGATTTCGAGAAAGAAACGATCTTTAATCGTCCTCTAAACTCCGTAACGTGTGTTCGACGATTCTTCGTCGCGACATGCATGCGCGTCACGCGCATCACGAGTGAAAGAGGACGTGGCCATCGAGCACCGACAACGCGGAGACCACGAGGAACGGCCCGCCGCACGTTTCCGGGCTCTTCACCACGGGCCGGCCACCGGTGAGATATCCGGACACCCCCACCTTTTCTACGACAACGCCGATCACGTCCTCAAACAGGTCCGGATGCGCGAATGGCATGTCCGCGTCACCATCGCCGTACTGGTCGCGGTCTGCGGAGCGCTCGGCACGATCGCGCTCTTCACGCCGAGTGGCACACAGGGATCCGTCCCGCGCTCGATCGCCCTCGGCATCGTCGCCGCCACCACGATCCCGATGGCTTTCGTGGTCAGCCGGGTCCACCTCGGCGTGATCTGGTGGACCAAACAGTCGTCGATCAGGGGGTTCAACACCCTGTTCGTCCTATGGGCCGACGCTGTGCTGACCGTCGCGATACTCGCCATCTCCGACATCATCCTGGCCCAGTTCTGCGCCGTGATCTTCGCCGTCATCGGGTCATATGTGGCGCATTTCGTCCGGTCCCCGGTCGCGTACGCCCACATGATCTACTCGAGCATCGCGGTCTGCGCGATGGGCCTCATGTCCTGGGCAGACGGCACTCCGGTGTTGAACGTCCTGTTCACCACACTCGCATTGTTGGTCGTCACCAATGGCACAACGGCCCTTCATCGCAGTTACACATCTGATTTCCAGCGATCGCTGAAACATCAGCTCATCATGGCGAATACCGATCCGCTCACCGGATTGCTGAATCGTCGCGGCTTCATCTACGCGACGACGACAATGCTCCGTCGCAGCCCCGGCCACCCGTTCGCATTGGTCACCGCGGATGTCGACCGGTTCAAGGCCATCAACGACGAACACGGTCACGCGATGGGTGATGACGTCCTGGAGCGGGTCGCGGCGATTCTGCAAGGGGCCACGGACGAGAAGTCCCTCGTCGCGCGACTCGGCGGTGACGAGTTCGCGATCGCGACGCTCGCCGACGAGACCTCGGTGCGCGCGCTCGCCGAACGCATCCGTGCGCGGCGCATCACGATCCCCGGTGGTGCGACCGCGACGATGAGCCTGGGGATCGCCGTGGGTGCCACACCAGGCGGCCACATGTCCGTCGACGACGCCGACGCCTTCATCCGGCACGAGTTCGACGTCGCCGACCACGCGCTCTTCGACGCCAAGGCCGCAGGCCGCGACACCTATGTGGTGGCGGGGCGCACCGCCACCCCCCGGCCCACCGAAGGACGCCCACCTACAACAGCACGCCCGGGTTCAGCAGACCGTCGGGGTCGAGAGCCTGCTTGATCCGAGCCGTCAGTTCCATGACGTCGGGCCCCACCTGGTCGGGCAGCCAGCCCTTCTTCAGTCGCCCCACCCCGTGCTCGCCGGTGATGGTGCCGCCCAACTCGATCGCGAGGTCCATGATCTGACCGAAGGCGACCTGCGCGCGCTCCGCCTCGTCCACATCGGCGGGGTCGAAGACGATCAGCGGGTGCGTGTTGCCGTCGCCGGCGTGGGCGATCACCGAGATCATCACCCGGTTGTCGGCCGCGATCTCGGCGACACCGTCGATGAGGTCGGGCAGCGAGGGCAGCGGTACGCCGACATCCTCGAGCAACAGCGATCCCAGCTTCTCCACCGCCGGGATCGCCGCGCGGCGGGCCGCGGTGAACGCCTCGCCCTCGACGGGGTCGTCGGTCGCGAAGACCTCGCCGGCGCCATTGGACTCGAACGCCTTCCGGATGAACTCGACCTCGGCCGCGCCGGCCGCACCCGGGGCGTCGGACTGGGCGACGAGCAGCGCCCCGGCCTCTCGGTCGAGGCCCATCCGCAACAGGTCCTCGACGGCGTTGATGGCCACCGAGTCCATGAACTCGAGCATCGCGGGACGCATGTCCCCGGTCACCGCCAGCACCGCTCGGCTGGCGTCGTGCACCGAACCGAACACACCGACGACGGTGCTCGCGGGGCCTTGCGGTGGCAACAGCCGCAGGGTGACCTCGGTGATGATCCCGAGCAGCCCCTCGCTGCCCACGAACAGCTTGGTCAGCGGCAGGCCCGCGGAGTCTTTGAGCTGCTTGCCGCCGACGCGTACCGCCCGGCCGTCGGCCAGCACCACCTCCAGGCCCAGGACGTAGTCCGTGGTGACGCCGTACTTGACGCAGCACAGTCCGCCCGCGTTGGTGGCGACATTCCCGCCGATCGAGCAGATCTCGAACGACGACGGGTCCGGCGGATACCACAGCCCCGACGCGGCGGCCGCGGCCTTCACCTCCGAGTTGAACAGTCCGGGTTGGACGACGGCGGTGCGCGTCGCCGGGTCGACGTCGATGTCCCGCATCTTCTCGGTGGACAGCATGATCGCGCCGTCGACCGCCGTCGACCCGCCCGACAGACTGGTACCCGCACCCCGCGTGATGACCGGGACACCGTTGGCGGCACACCAGCGAACGGTGTCCTGCACTTCGGCGGTGGTGGTCGGCCGAACCAGCGCGAGCGGGGTGCCGGCCGTCGGATCGGCGGCACGGTCCTGCCGGTAGCCGGCGAGGATGTCGGCGTCGGTGACCACCATGCCGTCGGGAAGGGAAGCGGCCAGCGAACTCGGGTCGGCACTCATCTGTTCAGAGTATTCGCAGACCGAACGACCACGGTTTCAGATTGATACATGGCCGGAAACGCCGGGCACCGCGACAATGAGCGACGTGAACGATTTCAACGCGACCGTCATCAACGAGTTCCGCTCCAACAACGGGCATGTGGACACCGCCGGCTTCGGCAAGAACCTGGTGCTCCTGCACACGCTGGGCGCCAAGTCCGGCGAGCCGCGGATCAGTCCCCTGTTCGCCCTGCCCGACGCCGACAGCTGGCTGGTGATCGGCTCGTACGCCGGTTCGCCGAAGGCCCCGGCGTGGGTGCACAACCTGCGGGCACATCCCGAATCGGTCGCCGTGGAGGCGCCGGCGGAGAACGGCGTCGAACGGCTCGACACCGCGGTGACCGAAGTCGAGGGTGACGACTGGGAACCCGCGTGGCAGAAGTTCATCTCGGCATCCGAGCAGTTCCTGAAGTACACCGAGACCGCGCAGGGCCGCCGGTTCCCGATCTTCCGGCTGACACCAGCTCGCTGACCCCGCGGTTACCGCCGTCGGCCCGCGAACGCCACTACCCTGGCAGGGTGTTCGAGGTTGGCGAGAGCGTGGCCGGCTTCACCATCGACGACTTCCTCGGTGGCGGGGCGAGCGCCGATGTGTTCCGGGTCCATCGCACCGGCGACGACGGGGACCCATCGTGCGATGGGCCGCTGGCCCTGAAGGTACTGCACCCGAACGCGTCCGACCACGCGCGGGTCCGGGAGCGCTTCGAGCGGGAATTCGGGATCGCGTCGCTGCTCGACCATCCGCACATCGTGCGCATGATCGAGCACGGCGAGATCGCCTCGCCGCGCGGGTCGCTCGGGCCGCGGCACCTGCCGTCGATGTGGCTGACCATGCAGTACATCGGCGGCCCCGCGGCGACCGCACTCGTCCCCGAGCGCGGCGACGAGCCGGACATGGACACCATCCTGCGGGTGGCGATGCAGATCGCCGATGCGCTGGATCATGCGCATTCGCAGGACATACTGCATCGCGACGTCAAACCCGCGAACATCCTCCTCTCCCGCACCCCGCGATCTGTGGGTACACCCCTCGACGCCTACCTCTCGGACTTCGGGATCGCCCAGTTCCTCGACGACACCCGTCCACTCGCGCGCAACGGTCGTGTGCAGGGTTCCATCGGCTACGCCTCGCCCGAACTACTGCAGGCCCAGAAGCTCACCCCCGCAACCGATTTCTACGCATTCGCGTGCACGCTCGTCGAACTCATCACGGGCACACCGCCGTATCCGCGGAACACCGCTTTCGCGATCACCTATGCCCACCTCAACGACGACCCGCCGAAACTCACCCGACGCCGCCCCTGGCTGCCGTCGGCGATGAACTCGATCTTCGCCAAGGCGCTGGCGAAGTCACCGGAGGACCGGTATCCCTCGTGCACCGCCCTCGTCGAGATCCTGACCCGGCTCATGCGGGACGTGCCCGTGCCGGAGTCGCCGCAACGCTCGACCTGGTGGCCCCGCGGCCGGTGAGCGGTCAACCCGCCGCGTCATCGATCGTATAGACACGAACAGCGGTGTCGCGGAAGATCTTCCGCAGAGCCTCCGAACCCCACTGGGACACACAGTCGACGAGCGCGCCGACCAGCACGTCGACCGCGGCGTTGGGCCGGTCGATCGGATAGTTGGACCCGAACATGATGCGGTCCGACCCGAAATGGGTGACGATGTGCTCGACGAAGGGACCGATCATCTCGGCGAGCGTGGCCTGACCGCCGATGTTGCCCCACCGTTCGTGACCGTAACCCAGTATCGGCATCGCCAGACCCGACAGCTTGACGACGACGTTGCGGTGGTTCGCGAGGGTCGTCATCCGTTCTCGCCACAATCGCCAGATGTCCGCGCGCGCAGCGGCTGTCGCGCCGGTGCGGACACCGACGGGACCGAAGACCCCCGCCGGGATGCCGAAGTGGTCGAGGACGATCGTCGTGTCCGGGTACTCCCGGGCCAGCAGGATGACGTCGTACAGCTGATGGGAGTACACCGACGCCTCGAAGACCAGATCGCGGCTCGCGAGTTCGGCGAACCCCTCGAGGAACGCCGTCGAGGACAGCAGGTTGTCGGTGTCCCCGCCGTCGCGGACTCGCGGATCAGGATGTCGGGACGCGACGATGCGGATGCCGCGGAACCGCGGGGAGGCCGCGAACTGTTCGTCGAGCATGGTCGCGAACGTGCGGGTCCGCGGATCGCCGTGCGAGATGACGGCGCCGAGGCGGGGGGTACCGGCCTGGCCGAACGGCAGGCTCTCGAGATATCGGGTCTCCTCGACGGCGGTGCTGTCCACCGGGGGCTCCGCGGCGTCGGCGACCTCGCGGCGCCAATGCGACTCGACGTGCACCACCGTGTCGATCGGTACCCCCACCACGGTCGGCACCAGCGCCGCATCGGTGGCGTACTGGCGCGGCTCGTAGGCCCGGGCCACGGTGCGCGGGGTCAGGATGTACTCGCGGTCGGCGCGCGAGACCACGAGCGGAAACACCCGGTCGCCCAAGGTGGGGACGAACCCGTACAGCCGCGACGCCCGCGTGGCCGCCCACGGGGTACGCCGCGGGTTCCAGTGCTGCACATGGGCATCAACGATGCCCGTGAGGACCCCTTCGAGGGACGTCATCCCCGTACCTTGCCATACCTCATCACTGTCCGACATGGGATGCCGGATCATGAATTGTGCCGTGTTGAGGACTATCTTGAACCGGGCGGGGAGACGAGCCGCGACGGAGGTGTGATCTTTTCGAGATGGCGACACATACGCGCCACGCGCTGCATCAGCTGCGGACGGCTGTCAATCGACAGCCCGACCGGTTCGTCACCAACGTCTACACCCGGATGTTCGCAATCGATCCCGACCTGCGTGACCTGTTCGGGGTATCGATGGCGGCCCAGCGAGTGGCCTTCCATCGGGTCATCGACCATGTGCTGGAAGCGATCCCGGCCGAGTCGGGTCACGCCGAACTCGTGGAGTTCCTCGCGCAGCTCGGACGCGACCATCGCAAGTTCGGGGTCGAGCCCGAGCATTACCACGTGATGTACGCCGCCCTGATGGGCGAGTTCGGCAGCCTCATGGCCGGTTACTGGGACGCCGAGACCGAACAGACCGTCTCGCAGGCGATGATGCTGGTCACCGGGGTCATGAGGGGCGCGGCCGAGAGCGCGACCCATCCCGCGCGCTGGACCGCCGAGGTCGTCGAGAAGTACCGGATCACCCGGGACCTCGCGGTCGTCCGACTCCTCGCCCACTCGCCGCTCACGTTCAACACGGGCCAGTACCTCGAGGTGCACACCCCGCAATGGCCCAAGCAGTGGCGCAATCTCTCCCCCGCGATCCCGCCCAACCCGGCCGGTGAACTGGAGTTCCACGTGCGTGCGATCCCCCGTGGAACGGTCAGCACCGCGATCGTGAGCGAGACCAGCATCGGCGATGTGTGGACCCTCGCCCAGGGGCACGGGACGCTTCACGTCGACCGCGACAGCAAGGTCCTCATGGTGGCGGGCGGGACCGGGCTCGCACCGCTGCGGGCGTTGTTGATCGAGATGTCCATGCGCGCGGATTCGCCGGAGACGCACATCTTCTACGGCATGCGCTACCCGGGCGAGCTCTACGACCTGACCGTCCTGCGCCGCATCGCGTCGACCAATCCCTGGCTGCGGGTCACCGCCGTGTCCCAGGAGGAGAGCGATCCGTGGTGGATCAACGCGGTGGCGACACCCGCCGAGCTCGGCATCGACCACGAGATCGGCACCCTCGCCGACGTCGTGGCCCGGTCCGGTGACTGGCAGGACCGTCAGGTGCTCATCGCGGGATCACCGCAGATGATCGAGAACACCCGACGCACGCTGATCATCGCGGGCGTCCGGGCCAGCCGCATCCAGCACGACCCGGTGTTCTGAGCCGGCACAAGAGTTGACTTCCCCGAACCGGTTGCGGCTCAGGGGACTTCGAGGCTCGGCTCGCCGCCGGCCGGAGCCGTGACCGTTTCGGTCTCGGTCACGGTGTACGTCTCGGGAGCCGACTCGGTCACCGTCTCCGTTCGAGTGACCGGACGCGGGGTGCTGGTGACCGTCGTCGTGCGGACGGAGGTCTCAGTCTCGGTCTCGGTGACCGTCGCCTCCTGGGTCGAGGTGACCGCTGCCGGTGTCTCGGTCACGGTGACGGGCGCGGGTTCGGCGACCGTCGACTCGGCGGTGAGGATCAGCGTCATCCCGACGGCGGCCAGGAACACGGCCGCGCCGATGGCGGCGCCGACGAACCACCAGCGACGTCCCGTCGACGTCCGCGGAGCGACGGGGGGTGCTGCCGCGGCTACCACCGCGGCGTCGGCCGCACCGAGGGCCGAGGCCAGCGCCGGGTTGTCCGCGACGGTGACCGGGCGTTGCGCCGCGTACTCGAAGGCCGGCGCGATGCCGGGGAGTTGCGCGCCGGGGCCGACCACGATGACCGACGTGATGTCACGCCCGCGCGGCAGGCGGGTGACCGCCGTCGCGAGCCGGGTCGCCGCGTCGGGGTCGGTGACCGAGGCGATCTCGCCCGGCGCGAAGTCGGTCGTGCCGAGGACGGCGCCGGAAGACGTGTCGACGGTGGCGAGGGTCGTGCCGGCGGCCGGCGCGGCATCGCGATCCAGGTCGACGACGGCCACCACCCCACCGCGCGCCGCATGCGTGCATGCGATCTCGGCGAGTGCGGCGGCATAGCCGGTGACGACGACCTTCTCCGTCCACGACGGCCCGGTGCCGGCGCCCGGCGCGAAGGCCCGAGCCAGGTGATCGCGGACGTCTGCGCGGGACGCCGAGATCCCGATGCGGTCGACCTCCACAGGGACGGAATCGACGAGTTCGAGGATCGCGGCCTCGGCACCGGCCGCCGACGCGTCCGGAAGGTCGACGAGATTGCTCGCCAGGACGTGGCCGTCGGCGTCGCGGACCACCGAGCTGATCTGGTCGTCGACGACGGAGATACCCAGGACCACGAACCCTGGCATCGGACCGTTTGCCGGTACCTCGGACATGGTTCACCTCCCGTCGCCGACCTTGCTGTGGCGTTCTGACCCGCAAGCCTAGCGGCTGACGCGAGGACCGGGGCATCCGGCTGTGTCCGGCGTCCGGCTCAGATCGACTCGGCAGCGTGCTGGGTGTACGCGGCGTCGCGCACCGCCTCGTCGGTTTCCAGGCCGGCGCCCAGGGCGCCGCCGACGGTCGCGAGGGAGCACGTCAGCCAGGCAACCTCCAGATAGTCGGTGAAGCCGACTGGGTGGTCGAGCGTCGCACCGATGACCTGCGGCACCACGAGGCAGAGCGCGCCGATCGCGGACAAGACGAACAGCGCCGCGTAGAACGCGCCCACACCGAGAACGACTGTGATCATGGTGACGATGTTGAACAGCACCACCTGTTCTCGCGTCTGTCGGGAGCCGCCGCGTTCCCACAGGTCGGCGCCGATGATCAGGGTCGCGGTGATCGCGATGATCGAACCGAGTGCCACGCCGGTGAGCCGAATCCCACCGAAAGTGTCTGCGAGCAGCCAGATGTCGGCGGTCACCAGTGCGAAAACCCCGGCCGCGATAGCGCCGGTGAGTGCGCGGCTCAGGCCGAGTGCCAGCCGCCACGGGCGGTTGGCGCGCACCATGCCGGTGAGCAGACGCAGGTTCCCGGTCAGGACACGCGCGGTGAACGCGGTGCCCGCCTCGTCGACGTCGGTCCCGAGTTGGCGCACGCGATGGCGCAGCGCCGACCGCGCCGGCGACTTCTGGTGACCGCGGAGGTCGTCGGCGTCGGCACCGAGGAGTTGACCGACGAGTCCGGTGATGATGCCGCGGGCCCGCTGCCGCACTCCGGTGGCGCCGAGCGCCGGCACCGAGAGGACCGCGACGCCGTGCACTGCGTTGGCATGCGCGACGACCGGACGTTTGCCGACGTGTAGCGGCAGGTCGGTCAGGCAGAGCACCAGATCCCACTCGTGTTCGAGCAGAAGATCTCTTGTGGCGTCGACGATCTCGGCGTCGCCGGCCGGCGGCTGTACGACGCCGGCCTCGAGGAGATCCAGCTGCCAGCGCGCGCCAGGGAAGGTCGTCTGGATGTGGTCGGTGAGGTCGGCTTCGATGAGCTTGCGGGCGAGGTCGATCGCCTGGCCCGGCGCGGCGACGATGCCGAGGACGACGACGGGTTCATCCGAGGTGCCGGGCTCGGGGAACGACTCGGGGGAAGAGGAGTCCATCAAGGGTGACGGTCCGGCTCAGGCGAACCGGGCCGCGAGGGCCCGCAGGGTGCCCTCGATCCCCTTGCCGTTCTTCTTGTCGTAGCCGATGAGTTCCATGATCTTCGGTACCCGGAGCGTCGAGTAGTCGAAGGTCTCGGTGACCGCGGTCGTGGTCGGTGACGTCGACTCGAGTTCCCACCGCCAGCGGTGCCCCATCGGGTGCTGCCATTCGACGACCCGACCGGGTTCGAAGTCGGTGACGGTCGAGGTGATCTTGTACGGCACGCCGTACTGCTTCATCCCGACGCTGAAACGCGCCCCACGGGTCAGCGTCTCGGGCCCGTCCACAGGGGTGTCGCGGACCGTGCCGGAACCGTCGAGCTCCGGATGCCGATGCGGATTCGACACGAGCGCGAACACATCGGCGGCCGGGGCGTTCACGACGACCCGGCGCGAGACCTTGTGCGGGCCGGAGTCGACGGTGGTGACGGGTTCAGAAGCCATACGCTCAACGTTACGCACGTCCGTGGGCTCGCGTCGAAACCACGTCAGTCGGTGGTGCGTTTGCGTCGCGGCTGCCAGACGACCAGGGCGTTGGTGCGCGGCACCGGGACGAGTTCGCCGCCGCGGCGGGTCCGCGACGCTTGCACCTCGTCGGTCAGCTCGCGCACGCGGTGCTGGAGCGCCTCGACCTGATTGCTCAGGTCGATGATGCGTTTGATGCCCGCGAGGTTGACGCCTTCCTCCTGCGAGAGACGCTGGATCTCGCGCAGGAGTTCGACGTCGCGGGACGAGTAGCGGCGACCACCGCCACTCGTCCGTTGCGGGGTGACCAGGCCCAGTCGGTCATAGGTCCGCAGGGTCTGGGCGTGCATGCCGGCGAGTTCGGCGGCCACCGAGATCAGGAAGGTCGCGCCGTCGCCGTCGAAGTTGCTCGCACCGGCCATGACTCATCGCCCCCAGTCCGCCCGCGGGTCGAAACCGCTTGCCCGCTCGGCCTGGTCGTAGGCGCGCATCGCCTCGACCGCGGCCTCGTCGAGCTTGTTCGGAACCGCGACCTTGACGGTGACGAGCAGGTCGCCCGCCCCGCCGGAGCGCTTGGGCACCCCACGACCGCGCACGCGCAGCGTGCGGCCGTCGGTGGTGTTCGGCGGGATCTTCACCCCGACCGAACCCTCCAGGGTCGGAACCGAGACCGTCGCTCCGAGAACGAGTTCGGAGATCCGCACCGGCAGCTGCACCCGAAGGTCGTTGCCGCTGCGGGTGAACTGCTTGTGCGGGGTCACGTGCACGACGACGTAGAGGTCACCCGACGGGGCGCCACGACGACCGGCCTCGCCCTGCCCGGCGAGCCGGATGCGTTGACCGTCCTCGACGCCGGCGGGGATCCGGACGTTGATGGTGCGCGCCCGGACCTTCACGCCGCTGCCGTCGCAATCGGTGCACGGGTCGTCGATCCGCGACCCGGTGCCCTGGCAGTCCTGGCAGGGCTCGCTGAATCCGAACGCGCCCTGGTTGCGGCTCACGAACCCGGAACCGTTGCAGTTCGCGCACACCCGCGGACTGGTCCCGGGCTTGGCGCCCGAGCCGTGGCAGGTGGTGCAGGGCGACGGACTGGTCACCCGCAGGGGGACGGTCGTGCCGAGCGCGGCGTCGGAGAACGAGAGCGTCGTCTCGGTCTCGAGGTCCTTGCCACGACGCGGCCGGCTCGCCGTCGAAGTACGTTGCGTTCCGCCGCCGCGGTTGAACAGGCCGTCGAAGATGTCGCCGAAACCGCCACCGCCGCCCCCGGTCTGCGCCCCGCCGAACAGGTCGCCGAGGTCGAAGTCGCCACCGCCGCCGGTGGTGTAGGTGGTTCCGCCGCCGGGGAAGCCACCCGGGAAGCCGTTGCCGCCGCCGCGGAATCGTCCGCCGGCGAACATGGCGCGTGTCTCGTCGTATTCCTTGCGCTTCTCGGCATCGCCGAGGACGCTGTGGGCTTCGGACACCCGCTTGAAGCGCTCTTCGGCCGCGCTGTCACCCGGATTCGCATCAGGATGCAGCTCGCGCGCGAGCTTGCGGTAGGCCTTCTTGATCTCTTCAGCCGAAGCGTCAGAAGCAACGCCCAGGTCCTTGTAGAAGTCGTGTTCTAACCACTCACGTTGTGGTGCCACCAGACGTCACCTCCTTGAGTTCTGTTGTCTGGATTGATGTTTCAGTTGGGGCCACCCTCTCCCTGGGGTGCGAGCCGACCACCTGCTCCCTGAGGTGCGAGCCGACCACCTGCTCCCTGAGGTGCGAGCCGACCACCTGCTCCCTGAGGTGCGAGCGAAGCGAGCCACGAA
>NZ_JAMBDT010000070.1:0-26411 GCF_025143765.1 Gordonia sp. p3-SID1431 | reverse complement strand
GCCCCCGCCCCGCCGCGGCGTCGGTACTACTGGCGACGTTCGCAGACCACATTGCCGAGGGCCTTCGCGCCGTCGCGCTCGACGACGGTCGCGGTGGCCAGCAACCGGGAGCCGTCCTCCCAGACCTCGACCGCGAGGGTCTCGCCCGGGAACACCACGCCCGCGAATGACGCCGAGTAGTCGGCGACCGCGGTCACGTCGCCGCCCAGGACCTCGTCGACGATCACACGGCAGACCGTGCCGTACGTGCACAGGCCGTGCAGGATGGGCCGGGGAAAGCCCGCGCGGGAAGCGAATCCGGGGTCGGAGTGCAGCGGGTTGCGGTCTCCGCACAAGCGGTAGAGCAATGCCTGCTGGGGGAGCGTCGCAACGGTGAGGCGATGATCCGGCGCACGGTCGGGATAGTCGACCTTGGCCGACGAACCGCGTTCGCCGCCGAATCCGCCCTCGCCCTTCGCGAAGATCGATGAGCGGGACGTCCAGAGGGTCTGCCCGCCGTCGTCGGTGGTCACCGACTCCTGCACGATCACCGCGGCCGACCCCTTGTCCTGGATCTCGGCGATCCGGGTGCGGGTGGTCGCCTTGCCGGCGGCCGGCAGCGGCCGGTACGCGGTCACCTGCTGGCTGCCGTGCACGACCTTCGCGAGGTCGATGTCGATGCCGGGGAACGAGACCTTCGGGGGCTCGGTGGTGTGGAACCCGGCGGCCACGGTGGCGAAGGTGGGCAGCACCTTCGGCGTCGCGTCGTGGATGTACTCGAGCCCGGTGGTGTCCATCGGGTCCGCTGCGGCACCCACCGCGAGGTTGTAGAGGGCGGCGTCGGAGGCCGACCATTCGAAACTCACCTCGGGCAGTTCGGCACCGAGGGCGACGGAGAGGTCGATGGGCATCGGGTCAGGCTCCTGTCGATGTCGGGGTGGCGGCCTTGGCGGCGATGTCGGTGGCGGCCAGGTATCCGAAGACCATGGCCGGACCGATCGTCGCGCCCGGGCCAGCGTACGTGTGTCCCATCACCGGGGCGCTGGTGTTGCCCGCCGCGTACAGACCTTCGATGACCGAGCCGTCGGCCCGCAGTGCGCGGCCCGAGGCGTCCGCGTTGATCCCGCCCTTGGTGCCGAGATCGCCCGGGACCATCTTGACCGCGTAGAACGGGCCCTTGCTGACCTCGCCGAGGCTCGGGTTCGGCTTGTTGGTGATGTCGCCGTAGTAGTGGTCGTAACCACTTGTGCCACGGCCGAAGTCCTCGTCGACACCCGTACGGGCGAAGCCGTTGAACCGCTCGGTGGTCGCGGTGAGCGCGTCGGCCGGGACGCCGATCTTCTCGGCGAGTTCGCTGATGCTGTCGGCCTTCACGACGACGCCCGACTCAAACCACTTCTTGGGCAACGGCTGTCGCGCGTTGATCCCGGCGAAGAGGTAGCGGTTGCGACAGCGCTGGTCGAAGATCAGCCACGACGGCACGTTCTCGCCGGGCCCCTCGCCCTGGCCGAACTCGCCGCCGTACATCTGGTGTACCGCTTCGACATACGGCAGGGACTCGTTCATGTAGCGCTGCCCGCGCGTGTTCACCATGAAGGTGCCCGGTACCGCCCGCTCCGACAGTGCGAACCACGGACCGCGTGGCAGCGGGATGGTCGGACCCCACCAGGCGTCGTCCATGAGCGATACCGCGGCGCCGATCTTGAGGCCGGCGTTGATGCCGTCGCCGGTGTTGCTGGGGGCGCCGGTGGTCCACTCGGAGCCGATCGGGTCGCGCTGGTACTTCTTGCGCATCTCGTCGTTGTGCTCGAATCCGCCGCAGGCGAGGATCACGCCGTGTCGGGCCCGGATCTCGACGCGCTTGCCGTCGGATTCGGCGATCACCCCGACGACGCGACCGTCTTCGGTGATGAGGTCGGCCAGGCCGGTGTTCAACCGCACCGGGACGCCCGCCTCGCGGACGCCGAGGAGGAGCTCGGCCGCGAGGGCTGCGCCCATGGCGATCAGCTTCTTGCCGCGGCTGCGCGCCCAGAAGAACCGGCTGCCGACCTTCGCCATGCGCAGCGGACCGCGCCAGTGACGCAGGCCGGTGTTGAGCCAGCGGTAGTCCGACTGCAGGACGACCATGTTCAGCGGCGCCTTGGTGTACTGCGGGTGCAGGGTCTTCAGGTCGTCCCCGAGCTGCCGCGCGTCGAACGGGCGCGGCTCGATCGACCGTCCGGCGAGCCGTCCACCGGGTGCCTCCGGGTAGTAGTCCGAGTAGTTCTTGACCCACTCGAGGTCGAGGGGGGCGTGCGCCATCAGGAAGTCCAGCGCCTCGGGTCCGCGGTCGATATAGGCGTCGATGCGGTCGGCGGGCGCGTGTTCGCCGATGATCGCGTGGACGTACTCGCGGGCCTTGTCCGGGGTGTCGGTCACGCCGTCGCGGCGGAGCACCGAGTTGTTTGGGATCCAGACCCCGCCCCCCGAGCGCGACGTCGAGCCTCCCCAGTACGGCGATTTCTCGATCAGGACCGTCGACAAGCCCTTCTGAGCTGCGGTGATCGCCGCGCTCAGGCCCGCAGCGCCGGCCCCGACGACGACGACGTCGAAGGTCTCGGGTCCAGGGGTCTCGGGTTGGGTACTGGTCTGTTCTGGTTCGGTCGAGCCGGCCATGGGGTCCCCTTCGTGCGCGCAGCTGGAACGTGTTCTACCTGAATTAGAACACGTTTCAGAAATGCCACGCCAGGGGTGCTCCCGTTCCCGTCGGCTGTGCGCCCGAATCTGTCGACTGTGCGTCTGAACTCGTTCACTGTGCGGCTGTTCTCGTCGTCTGTGCGACGGGATCGGACGCGCCGGTGATGACGTGCCAGGGGTCGAGGCCGTCGTCGAGGATGCGCGCCGCCAACTGCTCCGACCATTCGTGCTCGGTCCCGTACCGGTCGCGCCAGGTCCACAACGCCGTGGTGAACCGGCCGAGGGAATGTTCGGCGGTGAACCCGATAGCCCCGTGGATCTGATGTGCCGCGGCCGCGACGTCGTGCGCGGACCGCGACGTGACGATCTTCGCGGCGGCGATCGCGTCGCGGGCCGTAGCGATGTCTTCCGACGCCGCGTCGGTCGCTGCTCGTGCGGCGGTCTCCATCATCGTGCTCTGCGCGGCCATGTGCGCGAGCCTCTGTTGGATGGCCTGGAACTTCGTCAACGGCCGGCCGAACTGGACCCGCTCGGCGGCATACCGGATCGTGCGTTCGCGTACCGCTCGCGCGGCTGCGGCCAGGGTGACGGCGTAGACGAGCGCCCCACGCGTGCGTAGATCGTCGACCGTGACCGGCGACGAGGCGGAGAACGTGACCTCGGCGTCGTCGAAGACGATGTCGCTGTAGTCCAACCCCATCAAGTCAGTGCCAGGCTCGACCCGAAGCCCAGCTTCGCGACGATCGACGACCGCGATCACCGCGCCGTCGGTGGTCGAGGCCAGGATCACGATGACGTCGGCCGACGCGGCGTACGGGACTCCGATCGCGGTGCCGCTGAGTCGGATTCGCTCGTCATCTCCTCGGACGGTTGCCTCGTCGACGACCGCGACGGTCGCGCTCAGCCCGTCGAGTACGTGATCGACGCGTCCCGCGAGCCACGCAGCCAGCAATGCGTGTTCGACATACGGGGTGATCGCGCCGGCCTCGGTGAGAGTGTCGAGGACGGCAAGAGCGTCGCCGAGCTCGGCGCCCTGACCTCCTGCCGGCTCCGGGACGTCGAGAGCGGTGAACCCGGCGTCGACGAGGGCCATCCACAACGTGGGGTCGGCTTCGGTGGCCGGGGTCCGCAGGTCGACGGGAAACCGTGTCACCATCGCGGCCGTCGCCGCAGCGAGTTCTGCTGCCAGTTCGGTCATCGCATCCCCAGTCCGCGCGCGACGATGCCGCGCAAGATCTCGTTGGTTCCCCCACGCAGGGTGAAAGCCGGTGTGTGCAGGACTGATTGAGCCAGCAGGCGGTCGAAGTCCGACCCGCCGGTGCGCCGCGGGGTCGCGCCGGACGCGTCCCGGATCGCGGTGACGAGGTCTCCTTCGAAGGTCGAACCGAGGTCCTTGACCATCGCCGCCAGTACGTCGGGTTTGCCGCCGGATTGAAGTTCACGCGCCACCTGCATCGACATCTGGCGCAGCGCCCAGGCCTGTGCGGTCAGCTCGCCCAGTGTTTTTCGCTGCTGCGGCGTCGCGCCGTGCTGTCGAAGCAGGTCGGTCCAGGTGCGGAGCAACGGCAGCGTTGAGAGGTAGCGTTCCGGCCCCGACCGTTCGAAGGCCAACTCGCTCATCACCTGTCGCCATCCCTCTCCGCGCACGCCGAGCAGTGCCGAGGAGTCGACGACGGCATCGTGGAAGATCACCTCGTTGAAGTGCGCTTGACCGTCGATGCTCGCCAGCGGACGTATCTCGATGTCCGGGTGGGGGAGGTCGACGACGAACTGCGACAAGCCCTGCTGCCGATCGTCGGGTGTGCCCTCGGTGCGGGCGAGCAGCACCATCGCGTGTGCGATGTGAGCACCCGTGGTCCAGACCTTGGTGCCGCTGATCGACCACGAGTCCCCGTTGTCGGTGGCCCGGGTGCGGACCGCGGCCAGATCGGAGCCGGCGTCGGGTTCGCTCATCCCGATCGCGAAGAACATCGTGCCCGCGGAGATCTGCGGGATGTAGTGCTGCTTCTGCGCCTGCGTCCCGTTGGCGAGGATTCCCGGAGCCATCTGCCGATCTGCGATCCAGTGCGCCGCAACCGGTGCGCCGTGCGCGAGGAGTTCCTCGGTGACCACGAAACGCTCGACCGCCGAGCGCGCCTGTCCGCCGTACTCGGCGGGCATGGTCATACCCAGCCAGCCCCGATCGCCGAGTCGTCGACTGAAGTCGGGATCGAAACCCGTCATCCAGCTGTCGACGTCGGGACGGAAAGCGCCCTCGGCGAGTTCGGTTCGCAGGAAGTCGCGCACCTCGGACCGCAGGGCGCGCAGGACGTCGTCCCGGCTCATCACCGGCCGGGACCGCGCGACGACCAGTTCTGCCCCTTGCGGGCCATCGACCACATCTGCACGCCACGCTCGATCTCGATCGCCGAATCCCAGGTCACCGCCGGCGGGCCCAGTTCGAGTCGGACACTGGCCATCACCCGGCGCGTCAGTTCGGGGTCGCGCGCGGCGGGTCCGGTCAGATCGGCGACGATCGCCGGGATGTCTGGAACCGGTGCGGCCGCGTACGCGAGGCCACGTTCGACCGCCTGCGCACCGGACAGCGACTGACCGCAGACGGCGAGCGCGATCGTGTCGGCCCGGCCTACCGCACGGTTCAGCAGGGTGAGGTGCCCGCCCCCGGGATGGATGCCGCGGGCGAGGAATCCGCTGTCGAGGACGGCGTCGGGTGTGGTGACGAGCAGGTCGACGGCGAGCGCGAGGTTGAGGCCCGCCCCTACGGCCCCGCCGACGACCACCCCGACCGTGGGGACCGGCAGGGACCCGACCCGGACGAACGCGCGGTAGACCGCGGACAGTTGCGCCACGGATTCCGGTGCCGCTGGATCGGCCGACGCGCCGGCCAGGATCCGCGTGTCGGCCCCGCTGCAGAAGTACGAACCGGCTGCGTCGACGACGACCGCGCCGATGTTGCCGTCCGCGGTCACCCGGTCGCAGAACTCCTCGATCGCCGCGGCCATCTCGAGGGTGATGGCGTTCTTCCGGCGTGGGTTGTTGAGCGTCAGCCGTCCTACGCCATCGTCGAAGGAGGTCAGAACGGCCTCGCCGGTGTCGTCGATGTCCGGCGAGACGGGATTCGGGGACTCGGAACTCATGACGAGAACCGTAGTCGCCCGGTGCTCGCGTCATCACCGATCTCGGCCACGCCTCGAAATGCACGACGATCGGACCGAGGACTGCCCGGAGACTGCAACGTGTTCTAAACTAGAACACGTTCACATGCGGAAGGTGAGGGCACGATGACGGTTGAGCAGGGGATTCGCGAGCAGATCGCAGCCGATCTGGCGCGGGCGGAGGCGTCGGCGGTCGCGATCGACCGGCCCACCGACGCCCACCCCGACCTCGATGTGGTGGACGCGTACGAGATCCAGCTGATCAACATCCGCAAGCGGCTCGATGCCGGGGCGAAGGTCGCCGGCCACAAGGTCGGCCTGGCCTCCGAGGCCATGCAGAAGATGATGGGCGTCGACGAACCGGATTACGGCCATCTGCTCGACGAGATGCAGTACTTCGAGCACACCCCGATCGATGCCGAGAAGCTCTGCTTCCCGCGCGTCGAGGTCGAGATCGGCTTCATCCTGGGCGAGGACCTGCCGGGCGAGGGCTGCACCAACGAGGATGTCATCGACGCGGTGGCCTGGGTGGTGCCCTCGATCGAGTTGATCGACTCCCGGATCAAGGACTGGAAGATCACGCTCTGCGACACGATCGCCGACAACGCGTCGTCGTGTGGCTGGATTCTCGGTCAGCAACGCGTCCCGATCTCTGAGATCGACACCGGTGACATCGAGGCGACGCTGACGCGCAACGGCGAGATCGTCGCGAAGGGCAACTCGTCTGCGGTACTGGGGCATCCGCTGAATGCCGTGAGTTGGCTCGCGCGCAAGGTCGAGGGCTTCGGCGTGCGCCTGCGCAAGGGCGACGTGATCCTGCCGGGCACCGCGACGCGGGCCATCGACATCTCGTCGGGCGATCACTTCGTGGCCGACTTCGCCGGACTGGGCAGCGTCACCCTCGACTTCACCTGACACGAAGAGTCCCTCGATTCACCGAGACAACAACAGCTTTCACCAAGCAAGAGGAGGAACCCGTGGCAGCCAAGCTGACCGCAGCGATCATCGGGTCGGGCAACATCGGCACCGACCTGATGTACAAGCTGGAGCGCTCCGAGGTGATCGAGCCGCGCTGGATGGTTGGCATCGATGCCGCCTCCGAGGGTATGAAGCGCGCGGCCGATCATGGCCTCATCACGATGAGTGGTGGTGCCGACGAACTGCTGGCGTCCTCGGAACGCCCGGATCTGATCTTCGAGGCGACCTCGGCCTATGTGCACCGCGAGTACGCGCCGAAGTACGAAGAGGCGGGCATCATCGCCGTCGATCTCACCCCGGCCGCCGTCGGCCCCGCGGTGGTGCCGCCGGCCAATCTCCGCGAGCATCTCGATGCGCCGAACACCAACATGATCACGTGCGGCGGTCAGGCGACCATCCCGATGGTGCATGCGGTGAGTTCGGTTGTGCCGGTGCCGTATGCCGAGATCGTCGCGTCGGTCGCCTCGGTGTCGGCCGGGCCGGGCACCCGCGCGAACATCGACGAGTTCACCGCGACGACGTCGGCAGGTGTGGAGACGATCGGCGGCGCGCAGCGCGGCAAGGCGATCATCATCCTGAATCCGGCCGACCCGCCGATGATCATGCGCGACACCATCTTCTGTGCCATCCCCGAGGATGCGGACACCGATGCGATCGCCGAGTCGATCCACCGCCGGGAGAAGGAGATCCAGGCCTATGTGCCGGGATACCGGTTGCTGCAGGATCCCCAGTTCGACCCGCCGAGCGTCCTGAACGGCGGGCACGCCCGGGTGTCGATCTTCGTCGAGGTCGAGGGTGCGGGGGACTTCCTCCCGCCGTACGCCGGGAACCTGGACATCATGACCGCTGCCGCCACGAAGGTCGGCGAAGAGATCGCGAAAACCAAGTTGGGAGTCCCCGCATGAGCACCAATGTGGTTCTGACACCGCGCGACCCGAAGCTGATGGCGAACGCGCGCAAGTACTCTGACACCCTCGACATCCGCATCACGGACTCGTCGCTGCGTGACGGCAGCCACCACAAACGTCACCAGTTCACCGAGGACGAGGTGCGTGCGATCGTCGGCGCGCTCGACGAGGCCGGTGTGCCGGTCATCGAGGTGACCCACGGTGACGGTCTGGGCGGGTCGTCGTTCAACTACGGTTTCTCCAAAACCCCTGAGCAGCAGCTGATCAAGGCCGCCGCGGAGACGGCGAAGCGAGCCAAGATCGCCTTCCTGATGCTGCCGGGGCTGGGCACCAAGGACGACATCCGCGCGGCGCAGGACAACGGCGGTCAGATCTGCCGCATCGCGACGCATTGCACCGAGGCCGATGTCTCGATCCAGCACTTCGGGCTCGCGCGCGATCTCGGTCTGGAGACCGTCGGGTTCCTGATGATGAGCCACAGCCAGCCGCCGGAGGTCATCGCCAAGCAGGCCCGCATCATGGCCGATGCCGGGTGTCAGTGTGTGTACGTCGTCGACTCCGCCGGTGCGCTCGTCCTCGAGGACGTGACCGTTCGGGTCCAGGCCCTGGTGGCCGAACTCGGCAACGACGCGCAGGTCGGGTTCCACGGGCACGAGAACCTCGACATCGCGGTTGCCAACTCGGTCAACGCGATTCGAGCGGGTGCCCAGCAGATCGACGGCTCGATCCGGCGTTTCGGCGCGGGGGCCGGCAACACGCCCACCGAGGCCTTCGTGGGTGTGTGCGACAAGCTCGGCATCACCACGGGCGTCGATTTCATGAAGATCGCCGACGCCGCACAGGATGTCGTCCGACCGGCGATGCCGTCGGAGTGCCTCGTCGACCGCTCGGCCATGATGATGGGCTACGCCGGCTGTTACAGCTCGTTCCTCAAGCACGCCGAGGGCCACGCCGAACGCTACGGCGTCTCGGCCGCGGAGATCCTCCTCGAGGCGGGTAGCCGCAAGCTGGTCGGCGGCCAGGAGGACCAGCTCATCGACATCGCCCTCGAGCTCAAGAAGAAGCAGGACGCGAACGCCGGGGTCTGAGCAGCGATCCGCTGGGCCGCTTGCCGGTTGCCGCTCAGCTTCGGCTGATATGCGCGAGGAAGTCGCGCGCGGCGCCGGCACTCGGTTGCGGGCCCGACAACCAGACCGCGCGTAGCGGCCGGGCGAGGTCGAGGTCGGCTATCGGGACGTGGGTGAGCCGGTGACCGAGGTCGTCGGCCACCGAGAGGTCACTGAGGACCGCCGGACCGGCTCCTGCGATGACCGCCGCCCGCACCGACGCCGTCGTGGACAGTTCCAGGACGGGTGGCGCGGCCTCGCGTCCGGGGCCGAGGGTCCTGGTCAGGGCGCGCTCGAGAAACTCCCGGGTGCCCGAGCCCTCCTCACGCGTCACCAATGGAGTGCGGGCGAGATCGGCGGCCGTGACCGGCCGCCGCAGCCGCGTCCACGGATGACCCGGTGGTACGACGAGGATCAGCTTGTCGCGCGCGACGGCCCGGCTGCGCAGACCGGTCTGGACGCGGGACCCTTCCACGAAGCCGAGTTCGATGTCGCCGGCACGGATTAGGTCGTACACGTGATCGGAGTTGGTCGCGGTGAACGACACCTTGGGGGCGGGCTGATGCTGGGCGGCGAACGTGACGAGCCAGCGGGGCAGGAGGTGCTCGGCGACGGTCAGGCTGGCGGCCAGGCGCAGCTGATCACGTCGTTCGAGGCGTAGGGCGGCCAGACCGGCGTCGAATTCGCCGGCCAGGGTCAGCAGGCGGTCGGCCCATTCGGCGACGAGTCGTCCGGACTGGGTCGGCACCGAACCGCGCGGCGTGCGCGTCAGCAGGGCGACGCCGAGCTGCGTCTCCATGGCGCGGATGCGCGCCGACACCGCCTGCTGGGTGACGCCGAGTTGGGTCGCGGCGGCGTTGAGGCTGCCCGTCCCGACCACCGCCTGCAGGGTCTCGAGGGACGCGAGGTCGGGCATCCGCGGACTCAGCACCATCGCTCGAGGGTACAAGCGCCGGTGGTACCCGGGATACAAACGGCGGTTGTATCCTGCCAAGGATTCGGGTCCTACCGGCGTCGTTGGATTCGCGGGAACGTGATGGACATGACCACGACCACTGCCTCCGCCGGACTCGCAGCACCGGACCTCGGGACCGCAACAGCCCGCGCGGTGGGGCGGCGTCGCGCCTCCTACGTGCCGCCCAACTGGTTCGCCGCGGTGATGGGCACGGGGATCATCGCGATCGCCGCGCACAGCCTGCCCTGGCAGCCCACGGGTCTGGCGGAGGTGGCAACCGTTTTCTGGCTGTTGGCCTGCGCGGTGTTCGGCGTCGTGCTGGTCGCCACGGTCCGGCACTGGGTCCGCGACCCGGAGGTCGCCCGCGGTCATCACGCCCACCCCGTCGTCGCCCACTTCTACGGTGCGGTGCCGATGGCGATCATGACGGTCGGGACCAGCACGATGGTCGTCGGAGCGACGGTGATCGGCCGGGATCTGGCGCTGGGGATCGACCTCGTGTGCTGGGTCGTCGGCACGATCGGCGGGGTCGTCACCGCGGTGGTCATCCCGTATCGGCATCTCATCGTCGGCCGCTCGTCGGTCGGCGACGCGTTCGGCGGCTGGCTGATGCCCGTCGTCCCCCCGATGGTCTCGGCGTCGGCGGCCGCGGTGCTCACCCCGCAGTTGTCCGCTGGTTGGGCGTCGCATGTGGTGATGGGGATCGGTTGCGCGATGTTCGTGCTGGCCGCACTCGCCTCGCTCCCCATTCTGTGGGTGCTGGCGTCGCGGCTGCGCACCGGCGACGTCGGCGCCGCGCACATGGTCCCCACCTGGTGGATCGTCCTCGGACCGCTCGGCCAATCGGTCACCGCGGCGTGCCTGCTGGCCCACGTCGCACCCCATGTCGTCGACGCGCCCATGGCTGAGACCTTGCATTCGTTTACGGTCGGTTATGGCCTCACCGTCTGGGTGGCGGCAACCCTGTGGATCGCCGTCGCAACACGGCTCACCGCGCGGACCCTGAGGTCGGGGCTGCCGTTCGCGATGACCTGGTGGGCGTTCACCTTCCCCCTCGGCACCTACGTCACGGGTTCGAGTGCGCTGGCCCTCACCGTCGGTGGGACGGTCTTCGAGGTCGTGGCCGTCGCCGGATTCACGGTCCTCGTCCTGGCATGGAGCGGCGTGGCGGTCCGCACGATTCGCGGGGTCGTCACCGGCGAACTCCTCCGGGCACCCGGGGTGCGGTGAGGAGCCGCATCCGCAAACCCACCCCTTTTCCGTAAACCCACCACGCTCGGACCGGGTGGGTTTACGGAAAACGGGTGGGTTTGTCGGAAGGGCGGGGCTACGAGATCCCGGCAGTAGCGGGTTGCGGAGTGTGCGCGGGCGGGTGTGCCGTCTCGCCAGGTGGGGACCTCGTCGAGGTAGCTCTGCACGGAGGCGGGAGGGACGGCCGAATCGTGTGCCGACATGCGAATCCTGTTCTACGCCGACGAGTTCCACGCGATATGACGGTGAATCGTGTCTGTGGAAGTCGGTCGCTACAGGGTGCCGTCGGCCATCGCGTTGCGGCGGGATGAACGTTTGACGCCGCCGATGACCTGCGCGGTAGGACTCGGTGCGCACCGAGCCCTACCGCGGCTGCGCGTCACATGCCGGCGGGCGGATGTCCCAGACAGATCAGGGCGCCCATCGGATCCTTGATCGCGGCCAGCGTCCCGTACGGGGTGTCCTCGCCGGCCATGAGGATCTCCGCGCCCAGCGACTCGGCCTGCTTCACCGTGGCAGCGACATCGTCGACGGTGATGTAGACCTGCCAGAACGACGGCACCCCGGCCGGGAAGAGCTTGACCGAGTCCATGATCCCCGCGTACGACGCCTCACCGTAGAAGATCTGGCCGTAGCTGTCGGGGCCGACGGCGTCCGGGTCGCCACCGGTGCCGACCTCCTCGATGCGCGCGCCGAGCACGGTCCGGTAGAACTCGACGGACTTGGGGTAGTCCATGCTCTGACACTCGAACCAGTAGGGCGTGCCGTGCTCGCCGAACTCGGTGTACCCCTTGTGATTCTTCGGTTGCCAGAACCCGATCGCCGCCCCCGCGGTGTCGAAGGCCATCAACATCGTGCCCTCCTCGCCGATGGCCATCGGCGGCACCATGATCGAGCCCCCGGCCGATTCGACGGCCTTCACCGTGGCGTCGGCATCCTCGGTGTGGAGGTACACCGTCCAGATGTCGGGCGGCCCGGCGCCTTCCATCACCGGACTGAGACCGGCCACCCGCTTGCCGTTCTTGTGGAAGTTGCGATAACCGCCCATCTCCTCGTCGGGGGCCTCGGCCTCCCAGCCGAAGATCGCGCCGTAGAACTCCTCGGCCTTCGCGGTGTCACTGCTCATCAGGTCGAACCAGATCGGTGCCCCGGAGGGGGCTGCATACTCTGCCATTGCTGGGTCCTCTTTCTTGCTCCGCGTGAACTGGTGGACGACTGCCCGTCGGAACTTCTGACTGACAGGGTCGCGCAAACTCATCGGTCGCGGACGGCGTTGCGCAGAGTGCGACTCATATCCACCGACGTCGGCTCATGGCACCCTGATCGGATGACCAAGCATGCAGGGACGGTCGAACGACTCCGCGGCCTCGCGTGGCCGACGATGCTGGCGGGTGGTTTGCTGCTGGTGCTCCTGGCACAGGTGCAGTGGGGCAGTACCGATGAGGGCGTGGAGCCGTCGATCACCGGGTTGGGACGCGTCACGATCCTGGGCGCCAGCGACGACGATGTCGCGTTCTTCTTCGAGGACAACACCGGCCGCCCGGGCCTGAGCGTGGTGGTGCTCGGTGCCGTGATCGCGGTGGTCGCCGCCCTCGGCTGGTGGCGCCCACGCCTGCGCCCGTCCGCCATCGGCCTGATCGGGCTGGCGTCGGTCATCGTGCTCGTCGTCGGCATCCGCACGCTGAGCGACCCCGCCGCGCATCTGTTCTCCGACCGCGTGTCCGAGGCGCTCGACGCCGACCTCCCCGAGATGCAGGCGGGTTACGGACTGATCGGGACCGTCGTGGTCGCGATCCTGCTCCTGGTCGTCGTCGGTTTATGGGTGCTGAGCACCGTGTGGCCCCGTGCGGCTGCCGCCGACCGAGCCGAGGTCAACCGAACCGACGAATCGTCTTGATGTAGCCCATGTCCTTCAACTTCGTGAAGCCGATGGGGACGCCGTTGGGGCCGTAGGCGTTGAACACCCGACCGGCGCCCGCGTAGATGCCGACGTGCCCGGCGTCGCGACCGAAGATGATGATGTCGCCCGGTGCCAGGGCGCGAAACGGTATCGCGTGTCCGACCTTCGCCTGCTGCTGGCTGGTCCGGGGGAGCTGGACGCCGGTCGTGTAGAACGCCCACCGCACCAGCCCGGAGCAGTCCCATGAATGCGGGCCGACGCCGGCCCACTTGTACGGCTTGCCGATCTGGGTGATCGCCGCCCCGAGCGCGTTGAGGCCGACGGTGGTCGGGATCGGCAGATAGATCGGGACCGACCCGGAGGAATCCGACGATCCCGCGGCCGCGGCGTGACCGGTGTCGAGGAGTGGGGAGCCGGCGAGGGGAACGCCGACCGACAACGCGGCAGTGAGTGCGATGGTGCAGGTCACGCGCCTGGCGCGCGTCATCGAAACGGACATGACGACAGCTTGGCCGAGGCGGGACGGCGTGTCGTCGATCGTTCCCCAGGAGTGACGAACGTGTGACCGATGTGATGCCTGAGCCTTGTGTTATCTAATGGTGCTGCAGTTCCGGTTAACCGATCACCAGTAGCCGTCGGGATCGGTGGCGGGCGACTCGGCCGGGATGATGCCCTCGGTGACCCCGTGGTCGATGCTCGCCGACAGCCGGGCGCACGTCGGCATCATCGCTCCGGGCAGCAGCGGGCCGTTCCCGTCGTCGCCGCCGGCGCGCATCTGCTCGAGGCCGAGGCAGCGGTCCCGGGCGTCGGCGTTCCACTGCACGCTGGTGTGGAACGAACTGGTCTTCTTCACCAGCACACAGGCGTGGCATGCCCGGCACTCGATCTCGCGCATCCCACCCTGCAGGTAGTGCTCGCGGTCGCGGCGGGTGGCCTCGTGAACCCGGGCGAGCCGGTCCGGATCGTTCTGGAAGTCGGGCGCCTTCGCCCAACGGTCGGAACCCCCGGGAGCCCCTGCCATCCGAACCCCTGCCGCCCGGGTCACGTCAGACCTCGGCCTTCTCCGTGGATTCCGACGCCGTGGATTCCGCAGCCTTCTCGGCCTCCTGGCGGCGCAGGTTCTCCTGGATCTCCTCGTTCCAGCTCTCGAGGGCCTTGGAGGTGTCGATCTCGTACTCGAACCGGCCGGTCATCTCGTCGGTGACGTCGGCCTTGTCGACGTAGAACTGGTCGTACCAGCGGCGGAGCTGGTACACCGGGCCGTCCTCCTCGACGAGGAGCGGGTTGTCGATCCGGGTCTTGTTCTTCCAGATCTCGACGTCCTGCAGGAAGCCCACCTCGACGCCGGCGCTGATCTTGGTGGCCATCTTCGACGCCTGTTCGGCGGTCAGGCCGTCCGGGACCTTGGCCATCACGCCGTACATCAGGACGAAGGAGTTCTCGTCGATCGGGTAGTGGCAGTTGGTGAGGATGGTCTCGACCGCGTAGCCGCCGTAGTACTGGATCATCGGGTTCAACATGTACGACGGGCCGTAATACGCCGCGATCGATTCGAGGCGGCTGTCGCCGTAATTGGTGCCGAGGGTGACGTCGGGCCGGCCGTGCGAATTCATGTACTGCGCGGCGATCTCACCCTCGAAGACGTTCTTGAAGTAATCCGGAAGAGCGAAATGCACGTAGTAGAAGTGCGCCATGTCGACGACGTTGTCGATGATCTCGCGACAGTTGGACCCCTCGATCACGATGCGGTTCCAGGTCCAGGGCGTCCACTCGTCGGACCCGAATTCCTCGAGTTCGGGGATGATGCACTCCTCCGGGGGCGGATTGCCCTCGGGATCGTTGTAGACGAAGATCTGGCCGTTGCGGACCATCGACGGCCACGAACGGGTCTTGGCGAGCTTCGGGTTGCGCTTGGCGTAGGGCACGCCGGCGCAGCGTCCGTTGCCCTTCCACAGCCAGCCGTGGAACGGGCACGCCACGTTGTCGCCCGAGAGCTTGCCCTGGGAGAGGTCACCGCCCATGTGCCGGCAGAACGCGTCGAGCACGTTCACCTCGCCCTTGGTGTCGACCCAGACCACCAGCTTGGTGCCGAAGATCGTGACGGAGTGGGGCTTGCCGTCGTCGAACTCCTCGTGCAGGCCGAGGCAGTGCCAGCCGCGCGCGAACCGGGTGGGCGGCGCACCCGTGTCGATCTCCCGGATACCCACATCGGCCCCGTCGGAGGCGACGGCTGCGCTCGGCGCGCCGGGGCTGCTCGGGGTCATCGTCTCGGGTCCTGAAGACATGTGCCCTCTCCTGTCTGTGGCTGGTGTCGCGTCGAAGAACTGTACCCAATACTAGAACACGTTTCAGATTTGTCAGCCCGATCGTCGTCCCGAACGCCGATCGGGCCTGTACATGGGCATAAAGTCCCAGTCCTCGACAGAAATGAGAACGTGTTCTAATCTCGAACTCGATGGGTACAGCGGCCGGCTCGTCCGGCCGAGGAGAGACGAGTAGGAGCAGGCGAGATGCCAGCACAACGGAGCGAAGCCGCCGAGCAGGTCCTGGAGAAGATCAACGTCCTGCTCCCGGAACTCGAGCAGCGTGCGCAGTCGACCGAGGATCTGCGTCGAATCCCCGACGAGACCGTCTCGAGCCTCGAGACCGCCGGCTTCTTCCGGCTGTTGCAGCCCGAGCAGTGGGGTGGCTACCAGGTCGACCCGGTCACCTTCTACGAAGCGGTCCGCCGGATCGCGTCGGCCTGCGGGTCCACCGGCTGGGTGTCGGGCATCATCGGCGTCCACAACTGGCACCTCGCCCTCTTCGACCAGCAGGCGCAGGAAGACGTGTGGGGTTCGGACACCAATGTCCGGATCTCGTCGTCGTACGCGCCGATGGGCATGGGTGAGGTCGTCGACGGCGGCTACAAGGTCAACGGTTCGTGGGCGTGGTCGTCGGGTTGCGAGACTGCTGACTGGGTCTTTGTCGGGGGTCCGGTCATCAAGAACGGCAAGCCCGTCGACTTCGTCAGCTTCCTGATCCCGCGTGAGGACTACACGATCAAGGACGTGTGGAACGTCGTCGGTCTGCGCGGCACCGGGTCCAACACCATCGAGGTCAAGGACGTGTTCGTGCCGCGGCACCGCATGCTCAGCATGCGCACGATGTCGATGGGGCAGAGCCCGGGCCTGGAGCGCAACACCGCGCCGGTCTACAAGATGCCCTGGGGCACCATCCATCCCAGCACCATCGCGACGCCGATCGTCGGCATGGCCTACGGCGCCTACCGCGCCCACGTCGAGCACCAGGGCAAGCGGGTCCGGGCCGCCTACGCGGGCGAGAAGGCCAAGGAGGATCCGTTCGCCAAGGTCCGGATCGCCGAGGCCGCCAGCGACATCGACGCCGCGTGGCGCCAGCTGTCAGGCAACCTGCAGGCCGAGTACGACCTCATCCTCGCCGGCGAGGAGGTCCCGATGGAACTGCGGCTGTCCGCTCGACGCGACCAGGTGCGTGCGACCGGACGTGCGATCGCCGCGATCGATCGGCTCTTCGAGAACTCGGGCGCCCACGCCCTGGAGAACGGGACACCGATCCAGCGCTTCTGGCGCGACGCCCACGCCGGCCGCGTGCACGCCGCGAACGACCCGGAGCGCGCCTACGTCGCATTCGGCAACGGCGAGTTCGGGATTCCCATCGGCGACACGATGGTGTGACCCTTCGTGACGCTCGCAAGCTCGCTCCTCAGGGAGCAGGGAAGTGGCTCGCAAGCTCGCTCCTCAGGGAGCAGGGACAAGACAGGATTGATCGAGATGAGTGACAGTCCGATTCGCTCGTTGGGGTACATGAGGATCGAGGCCACCGACATCGAGGCGTGGCGCACCTACGGCCTCAAGGTCCTCGGCATGATCGAGGGCTCTGGTCTCACCGACGGTGCCCTGTATCTCCGGATGGACGATTTCCCGGCCCGTCTGGTCATCGTGCCGTCCGAGCACGACCGGCTCGCCTGCGCGGGCTGGGAGGTCGCGAATGCCGCTGAGTTGCAGGATGTCCGGGATCGGCTGTCGCGTGCGGGTGTGGTCTTCCGCGAGGGCAAGGACGAGGAGGTCGCCGACCGTCGGGTCGCCGAGATGATCGTCTTCGACGACCCGGCGGACAACACCCTGGAGGTCTTCCACGGCGCCGCGCTGGAGCACCGGCGCGTCGTCAGCCCGTACGGGCATCGCTTCGTCACCGAGGAGCAGGGTCTGGGCCACGTGGTGCTCACCTGCTCCGACGACAAGGCAGCGCTCGAATTCTACCGGGACGTCCTGGGATTCAAGCTCCGTGACTCGATGCGCCTCCCGCCGCAGGTCGTCGGCCGCGAAGAGGGCGACGAGGTGCCGTGGCTGCGCTTCCTCGGTTGCAACCCCCGGCACCATTCGCTGGCCTTCCTGCCGATCCCGAACAGCACCGGCATCGTCCACCTGATGGTGGAGGTGGAGAACGCCGACGACGTCGGCCTGTGCCTCGACCGCGCGCTGCGCAAGAAGGTGCCGATGTCGGCGACCCTCGGCCGACACGTCAACGACCTCATGCTGTCCTTCTACATGAAGACACCCGGCGGCTTCGACATCGAATTCGGTTGTGAGGGGCGCACGGTGAAGGACGACGAGTGGATCGCCCGGGAGAGCACGGCAGTGAGTCTGTGGGGGCATGACTTCAGCGTCGGGTTCAAGGGCTGAGATGCCCTTGTCCGAGATGCCCTCCGGCGCCACGGCCCAGCAGTCCACGCGTTCGCCGTACGGGTCCGCCGACTTCGACTCCCGTCAGTTCCGAACGGCGATGGGCCAGTTCTGTACCGGGGTCACCGTCATCACGACCCTCGACGACGCGGGCAAGCCGGTCGGGTTCGCGTGCCAGTCGTTCGCCGCGTTGTCGCTCGATCCGCCGCTGGTCCTCTTCTGCCCGATGAAGACCTCCCGGAGCTGGAAGGTCATCGAGAAGACGGGCAAGTTCTGTGTGAACGTCCTGTCGAACCGCCAGCAGGACGTCAGCGCCGCCTTCGGCGCCCCCGGCGACGACAAGTTCGCGAACGTCACCTGGGACCCGTCACCGGCCGGCCTCCCCGTCATCCGGCACAGCCTGACCTGGGTCGAATGCGACGTGGAGACCGTCACCGACGGCGGCGACCATCACATCGTCATCGGCCGCGCACTGACTCTCGGAGAAGTGCTGCAGGACAAGCCGTTGCTGTTCTACCGTGGCGGCTACCTGTCGACCGAACACCCGCGGGTCACACCCGCACAGGCAGAGTTGGAAAACTTCCTCACATGGACGGGCGGGGACACCTGGCTATGACCGTCGACGACGCGACGAGCACCGAGACAGCGACGACCGAGACATCGTCAACCGAAACAACGAGTGGCGCACCGCTGGTCACGCAGCCCCTCCTCGACGCGATCGCGGAGGCCGAGAAGCTGGTCGCATCGGCCGATTTCGCCGAGACCGACCAAGATCTCGCCGAAGGCTACGACTACCTCGCGGGGAGTATCGCCGCCATCGTCCAACTGGTGCGCGCCCGGTCCATCTCCCACCCGAACTTCGTGACGTCCACCGGGCCGTCGACGAAGATGGGCCTGGACAATCCGGACACGCTCTACTATCACGCCGACGTCGAACCCACCGGGACATACCGGGTACGCGGGCGGCGCGGTACCACAACCGATCTCAGCTTCCAGGTCCTGCGCGGCGACTACACGGCCTCGTCGGTACCGGGCGGCGAGGATGCGTTCGACGACCGGCGGCTGACGATCGCCGACGACGGGTCGTTCGAACTGGCCTTCGGCCCACCCATCCCCGATGCGCCGGACGACTACTTCCCGCTCGGGGAGGGCGCGTCGATGCTCGCGGTGCGCGAGGTCTACTCCGACTGGTCCGAACGCAAGGGGTCGATCACCATCGAACGGGTCGACACCATCGGGACCGCGCCGCCGGAGCCGGACCTGGCCCGGGTGTCCCGCCGGTACGCGACGGCCGGCAAGATGCTGACGGCTCGCATCAACACCTGGTTCAATTTCCCGAAGTGGTTCTACCTCGACGAGCCGGTCAACACGTTCACCGAACCGCGGCAGACCCCCGGCGGCCTCAGCACGCAGTTCTCCTCCGTCGGACACTTCCGGTTGGGGCCCGACGAGGCGATGGTGATCACCATTCCGCGGTCCGACGCCCCGTACCAGGGATTCCAGCTCGGCAGCATGTGGTACATCTCGCTGGACTACGTCAACCACCAGACCAGCCTGAACTCCGCTCAGGCGCAGGTGGATCCGGACGGCATGATCCGCATGGTGGTGTCCCACCGCGACCCGGGCGTCGCGAACTGGATCGAGACGACCGGCCGGTCGACGGGCATCCTGCAGTTCCGGTGGCAACGCAGTGATTCGCCGATCGGCCCGGACCTGGGCCCGACCGCACAGGTCGTCGCTTTCGACGAAGTCGCCGGCCATCTGCCGCACCTCGAGCACAACAGGATCGACGCCGACGGCTGGGCGGAGCGGATCACGGCACGTCAGCGCGGGTTCGCCGAGAGGATGCTGGGATGAGCGCACAGGGGGGTCTGCTCGCTGACAAGGTCGTCGTGGTCTCGGGTGTCGGTCCGGGACTCGGGCGGTCGATCTGCCTGCGTGCGGCCGCGGAGGGCGCACGGGTCGTCCTCGCCGCCCGTACGGAATCAAGGCTGAAGGAGGTCGCCGCCGAGATCGACGCCGCCGGCGGGACCAGCCTCGTCGTCCCGGCCGACATCACCGACGACGCCGCCGTCGAGAACCTGGTGGCCACCACCGTCGCCGAGTTCGGCCGGGCCGATGTACTGGTCAACAACGCCTTCGCCCTCCCGTCGATGAAGCCGTTGTCCCGCACCGACTTCGATCAGATCGCGAGCAGCATCGACGTCACCGTGCTGGGCACGTTGCGGGTCATCCGCGCGTTCACCGACGCGCTGGGCGAGTCCGACGGCTCGATCGTGAACATCAACTCGATGGTCATCCGGCACTCCGAACCCCGTTACGGCAGTTACAAGATCGCGAAGTCGGCGCTGCTGGCGATGTCGCAGTCGCTGGCCTCCGAACTCGGCGACAAGGGGATTCGCATCAACTCGGTCGCACCGGGTTACATCTGGGACGACCAGCTGAAGTGGTACTTCGGCGAGGTCGCCAAGAAATACGGGATCTCACCCGACGACGTCTACGAGCAGACGGCGTCGAAGTCCGACCTCAAGCGATTGCCGGAGCCGGACGAGATCGCCGACGCCGTCGTGTTCCTCGCCTCGCCGATGGCGCGCGCCATCACCGGGCACACCCTGGACGTGAATTGCGGTGAATACCATGACTAGTGCGGCACGCACCGACGTCGGCACGATCGAGGACCTGCATTCCTCGGCCACTCGCGCCACCGGCCTCGACGACTTCGGGGACACCGAGTACCTGGAGCCGCTGGGCATCCTGCTCGACTCCTACCGCTCCGAGGCGGGGCTGACCGAGATCGGCAGCAAGATGTTCCGCTTCTTCCTCAAGGGTGCGTTGGTCGCCCGGTTGCTCAGCGAGGCGTCGTGGAAGGCGAACCCGGGGTACGCCGACGTCGAGGTGACGCGGCCGATCTTCGTGACCGGCCTGCCGCGCACGGGAACGACTGCGCTGCACCGACTCCTGGCCGCCGATCCGGCGCACCAGGGCGTCGAGATGTGGCTCGCCGAGTTCCCGCAGCCCCGGCCGCCGCGCGACACCTGGTCCGACAACCCCGTCTACCAGCAGATCCAGGCCGGGTTCGAGCAACATCACGTCGAGAATCCCGAGTTCATGGGGTTGCACTACATGGACGCCGGCGAGGTCGAGGAGTGCTGGCAGCTGCTCCGCCAGAGCGTCATGTCGATCTCGTACGAATCACTCGCGCACATCCCGACCTACTCGAGGTGGCTCGCCCAGCAGGACTGGACGCCGGTGTATCTCCGACACCGCAAGAACCTGCAGCTGATCGGGCTCAACGACCCCGGCAAGCGGTGGGTGCTCAAGAACCCCAGCCATCTGTTCGCGCTCGACGCGCTCATGGCGGCGTACCCGGATGCCCTGGTGATCCAGACGCACCGGCCGCCCAGCACTCTCATCGCGTCGATGTGCAGCTTGGCCGAACACGCCACCCCGGGATGGTCGACGACGTTCACCGGCGAGCAAGTGGGCCAGGACCAGCTCGAGCTGTGGTCACGCGGACTCCGTGAGTTCTCCACCGCACGGAAGCGGTACGACCCGGCCCAGTTCCTCGACATCGACTTCACCGATCTGCGCAACGACCCGATGGGCACCGTCGAGCGGGTGTACGCGGCGCTGGACACCCCGATGTCGGAGGACGCGCGTGCGGCGGTGACCGCGCTCGACGAGGAGAGCCGGTCGGGTGCGCGCAAACCGCAGCACCGGTACCAGCTCGCCGATTACGGACTCGACGAGGCAACGGTCGAGGCGGCCTTCGCCGTCTGACCCACCGGCCGCCCGTCGGTCGTTCTACAGTGCTTCGCATGGCAGAACCGGAGAACCGACAGTCGGCAGAGGGACTGAGCCGGCTCATCGCATTCGCCGACGCGGTGGTCGCGATCGCGCTGACCCTGCTGGTGCTCCCGCTCGTCGACATCGCCAACGACCTGCGCGAGGATTCGTCGGTCGCGGACGTGGTGTCCGACAACTCGATCGAACTGGTCAGCTTCATCATCAGTTTCGGCGTCATCTGGATCCTGTGGCGCCAGCACCATCAGACGATGGAGTACTTCCGCGCCTACGACCGCACGCTGATCAACCTCCACTTCATCTGGTTGCTCACGATCGTGGCGCTGCCCTTCGCGACGGCCCTCATCGACGGCGCCCACATCGAGCAGGCCAACATCCTCTACATCGGTGTGCTGGCCGTCTCGGTGGGCTCGCTCATCGCGATCGCCGAATGGGGTCGTCGGCACCGGGAACTGCTCGCCGACGACGACGCCACCGACCGATGGGTCGCCTCGTCGAGCGGAGTCGCCACGTTCATCATCCTCGCGGTCGCGCTGGGCGTCGCGATCGTGTTCCCGCGCAGCGGAAATCTGCCGCTGTTCCTACTGCTGCTGACCGACCCGGTCGAGCGGTTGCTCGCCCGGTGGCGGCCGCGGCGACACTGAGGTCGGGTCAGCGCAGTGCGCGGGCCGCTTCGGTCACCGCGGTGTGCGGGGCACCGAACATCTGCGACGTGGCCTGTGCGCGTTTGAAAAAGAGCTGGATGTCGTGCTCCCAGGTGATGCCGATGCCGCCGTGCAGCTGGATGGCCTCGCCCGCGACACGACGATAGGCATCGGAGCAGTACACGTGGGCGGCCAGCGCCAGATCGGCGGCATCCGGGTCGTCGGCGGCGAGGGCGGCCACGGCGGCGCGGGAGATCGACCGCGCCGTCTCGACCAGCACGTACATGTCGGCCATCCGATGCTTGAGGGCCTGGAACGAGCCGATGGTGCGCCCGAACTGCTTGCGGGACTTGGTGTAATCGACCGTGAGGTCGAGCGCTCGCTGCGCGCCCCCGACCTGCTCGGCGGACAGCAGGGCCCAGGCGAGCGCACGGAGCCGGGACGCGAGATCGTCCGGCGCGGGGATCGCCGCGGACGCCACCTCGTCGAAGCGCACCGAGGACAGCGCCCGGGTCGGATCGAGGACGGGCATCGGCGACACCGAGACGCCGTCCGCATCGGCGGTCACCTCGTGCAGGGTCAGGTGTGTCCCGGGGCCGGCCGCGAGCACGAGGAGCACGTCGGCCGACTCGCCGTCGACGACGAAGTGGGCTGTCCCGGTGAGGAGTCCGGCGTCGGCACGCACACCGGGGGTCTGCCAGCCGCGTTCACCGGCCCAGCACACCGCCGCGGTCCGCTCGCCGGCGGCCAGGGCGGGCAGAAGTCGCGACGACGCGTCGTCGTCACCCGCGAGCAGGATCGTGCCGGTGGCGAGTGCGGAGCCGAGCGCGGGGACGGGACTCAGTGCGGCGCCCAGTTCTTCGAGCACCGCGGCCGACTCCATCCATGCCGCCCCGGCACCGCCGAATCGCTCGGGGACAGCAAGCGCGGCGACCCCGATCTCGGTGCACAGCGTCTGCCACAGGGTCGAGTCGATGCGCCCGGGAGCGCACATGGCCGCGCGGACCGTGGTCGAATCGCCCCGGCGACGCAGGAGATCCCGCACCGCCTCGACGAGTGCCTCCCGTTCCTCCGCGCCGATGGCCGGGCTTTCGATGCCGGTACTGACGGTCACAGCGTCTCCAGGATCCGTTGGCGGTGCACGGCGGGGGAGCCCCAGGCGTTGAGCAGCGCCCGGGTCTTGGTGATGTACAGCGAGATGTCGTGCTCGGCGGTGTACCCGATCGCCCCCATCACCTGCAGCGAGCGGCGGGCCGACAGGTCGGCGGCCTCGGCGGCCGCGACCTTCGCCGCCGAGATGTCGCGCGAGACGTCGGTGCCCTCCGGCACCTGGCCGTCGACGCCGAGGGCGGCTGCGTGAACGAGGGGGCGGGCCATCTCGATGGCGATCGCCACGTCGGCGAGATGATGTTTGACGGACTGGAACGACCCGATCGGTCGGCCGAACTGCTTGCGCGACTGCGCGTATTCCGAGGCGATGGACAGCATCGCCTGACCCAGGCCGAGCAGCTGCGCGGCCGTGGCCAGTGCACCTGCGTCCGCGGCGTCGGACGCATCGACCCCGGTGGCCAGGACGTCGCCGGCGGTGACCCGCGACAACGTCCGGGTGCTGTCGACCGAGGGCTCGGTGCTCTGCACGGTGGCCCGCGAGAGCACTCCGTCCTCGACGAGGTAGACATCGGCGGCGGCGGTGTCGGCGGCCAACGGCTGGAGCGGTCCGATCGCGCAGGTCGCCAGCCGCCCCTCGGCGAGGTCGCTGAGCGGGCCCGACACGTCGGCGTCGTGCAGCAGGATCGGCAGCACGGCGACGCTCTCGACGATCGGGCCCGGGGCACAGTGGCGTCCGAGTTGCTCGACGGCGACGACCATCTCGACGGCCCCGGCGCTGCTGCCGCCGTGTGACTCGTCGATCAGGAGTCCGCTGATGCCCGCGTCGGCCAGCTGTGAGTAGACCTTGGCGACGGCCGCGCGGTCACCGGCCGCCCAGGCGCGCGTGGCGGTCGGCATGTCGGCCTTGCCCAGCATGGCGTCCACCGTCGAGGCGAGGTCGGTGTGGATGTCGGAGAGTCGGAAGTCCATGATGATCACCGATCTCCACGGGGAAGGCCGAGCAGGCGCTCGGCGATGACATTGCGTTGGATCTCGTTGGTACCCGCGTAGATCGGCCCGGACAACGAGAAGAGGTAGCCGTCGGTCCACCGGTCGTCGAGCTCGGCGGCCGGGCCCTGCAGGTCGAGGGCGGTCTCGTGAGCGGCGATGTCCCACTGCGACCAGAACACCTTGTTGATCGACGACTCCATGCCGAGCGAACCACCGGCCGCGAGACGACTCACCGTCTGATACGTGGACAGCTCGTAGGCTCGTGACCCGATCCACGCATCCGCCACGCGCGCATCGGTGTTCGCCGTCGACGGGACGTCATCCCGGTTCGACCGCCACAGTTCGACGAGGCGGTCGGTGGTGGCCAGGAACCGGCCGGGTGCGCGCAGCGACAGCCCGCGTTCGTTGGCGGCGGTGCTCATCGCGACCCGCCACCCGTTGTCCACCTCGCCGATGACACCCGACTCGCCCGGATTCGACGGATCGTCGGGGACGAAGACGTTCTCCAAGAACAGCTCTGCGAACCCGGCCTCGCCGTCGAGCTGTGCGATCGGCCGGACGGTCACGCCCTCGCTGCGCAGGTCGAACATGAAGTAGGTGAGACCCTTGTGGCGCTGTGCCTGTTTGTCGGTGCGGAACAGGCCGAAGGCGCGGTCGGCGAAACTCGACCGCGAACTCCAGGTCTTCTGACCGTTGAGCAGCCAGCCGCCGTCGGTGCGAACGGCGGTCGACCGCAGCGAGGCGAGGTCGCTGCCGGCCTCGGGTTCGCTCCACGCCTGACCCCAGATGTCGTCGGCGTTGGCCATCCGCGGCAGGATGCGTTCCAGCTGAGCAGGACTCGCGTGCTCGAACAGGGTGGGTGCGAGCAGGAAGATGCCGTTCTGGCTCACGCGTCCGGGAGCACCCGAACGGTAGTACTCCTCCTCGAAGATGACCCAGTGCAGCAGCGGGGCATCGCGGCCGCCGTATTCCTCCGGCCAGCTGACGACCGACATCCGGTCGGCGGCCATCGTCCGCTCCCACTCGCGGTGCGCCTCGAATCCCTCGGCGGTGTCCATCGACGGAAGCGGTTCGCGCGGAACGTGTTCGGCCAGCCAGGCGCGGACCTCGGCGCGGAAGGCGTCGGCGGCGTCGTCGAAGAGCAGGTCCATGTCAGCTCCCCGATCCCACGACGGTGCCGGTCGACGCCGACGCCTTCATCGACTTCGCGTCCATCCCGCCGAGGGAGTCGCCGCCCGCCTCGGAGTTGGCCGCGTGCGCGAAGTGGTGCCAGCCGAACACTGAGTCCATCGAGTTGCGCAGTCCCATCTGGTCTTCGCAGATGTTGACGGCCTTCTTGCTCAGGAAGAGCCCCTGCATCGGCATGGCGACGGCCTTTTCGGCGATCTCGTTCACCTTGGTCTCGAGGGCGTCCCGGGGGACGACGTGGTTGACCATGCCCCAGTCGGCCGCCTGCGTCGCGGTGAAACGTTCACCGGTGAAGAGGATCTCCTTCGCCCGGCGCGGGCCCAGCACGAAGGCGTGGGCGAAGTACTCGACGCCGGGGATGCCCATGCGGGCGACCGGGTCCGAGAAGAACGCGTCGTCGGAGGCGACGATGAAGTCGCAGATCCAGGCGAGCATGAGACCGCCGGCGATGCACGCGCCATGGACCTGGGCGATGAGGGGTTTGGGGATGTCGCGCCAGCGGCGGCACATCCCCATGTACACCTCCATCTCGCGGGCGAGACGCTGGTCGGCACCGGTCTTGTCGGTGTGGTCCCAGTGCAGGACGGCCGCGTTCTCGTAGTAGGTGTCGAAGTCGCGTTCGGGGGTGCCGATGTCGTGTCCGGCCGAGAAGTGCTTGCCGTTCGCCCGCAGCACGATCACCTTCACCGAAGCGTCGTCGACGGCCTTGCGGAACGCGGCGTCGAGCGAATAGGTCATCACCGAGTTCTGCGCGTTGCGGTACTCCGGGCGGTTCAGCGTCACATAGGCCACCGCGCCGTCGGGGCCGCCGGTCTCGTAGGCGACCGGTGAGGTGTCCGGGCCCAGATCGTCGGGTCCGAGCGCAGGTGGGATGACGGCGTCACTCATGCCCTCGAGACTAACCTAGCAAGTGCTTGGTTGGTAGTCGGTGTCGGTGATCGCCGGGGTCAGAAGTGCGGTGTGGAGCGATAGGTGAACTCCCGGATCCGGCCGTTTAGGAGGCGGCTGTCGTCGGCATCATCTCGGCGAACTCGCGAAACATGTTGGCGACGATCACCATTCGA
>NZ_JAMBDT010000007.1:0-83840 GCF_025143765.1 Gordonia sp. p3-SID1431 | reverse complement strand
AGAGCCGTCAGGTGACGGGCGTCTCCGCGTGCTTGCCGGCCGGCTGCGGCACGGTCACCAGCGGATACACGCCGTTCTCGTCGTGGACTTCGGTGCCCACGACAGGCGGGTTGAACACGCACAGCATGCGCATCTCGGTGTCGGCGGTGACGGTGTGCCGCTCGTGGCCGTTCAGCAGGTACATCGTGCCCGGCGCGAGCGGATAGGTCTCGCCGGTCTCTCGGTCGAGGAGCGTGCCGGTGCCTTCGACGAGCCAGACGGCCTCGACATGGTTGGCGTAGTGGAACTCGTTGACCGAGCCGGCCTTGATCGTGGTCTCGTGGAACGAGAAGCCCACATTGTCGCCGCCGAGGATGATGCGCTTGGAGACCCAGTTGCCCTTGGGGTCGGCGACGTCGCGGTCGGTCCCGGTGATTTCTTCAGTGGTTCGGACGATCATCCGAGCACCTCCTTGACTGCATCGGACAGGATGGACAGGCCGCGGTCGAGGTCCTCGCGCGAGATGGTCAGCGGCGGGAGCAGCTTGACCACCTCGTCGGACGGGCCCGACGTCTCGGCCAAGAGTCCCGCGCCGAAGGCCTGCGCGCAGACCTTGCCCGCGGCGGTATGGTCCTCGAACGCGAGTCCGCGCACCATGCCACGCCCCCGGGTGGAGATGCCGTCGTAGCGGTTGCACAGGTCGGTGAAGACCTCGTGGATCCGCTCGCCCTTGGCATGGATGTCGCGGGTCAGCGCGTCGTCGGCCCAGTAGGTCTCGATCGCCTTGGCGGCGGTCACGAAGGCCGGGTTGTTCCCGCGGAAGGTGCCGTTGTGCTCGCCGGGGGTCCACACGTCGAGCTCGGGCTTGAACAGGGTCAGCGCGAACGGCAGCCCGTAGCCGCTGATCGACTTCGACAGTGTGACGATGTCGGGCTTGATGCCGGCTTCCTCGAACGAGAAGAACTCGCCGGTGCGGCCACAGCCCATCTGGACATCGTCGACGATCAGCAGGATGTCGCGTCGCCGGCAGAGATCCGACAGTGCCCGCAGCCACTCGGCACGAGCGACGTTCACGCCGCCCTCACCCTGGACGGTCTCGACGATGACCGCCGCCGGGCGGTTCAGGCCGCTGCCGGAGTCGTCGAGCACACGCTCGAACCAGGCGAAGTCCTCCATGACGCCGCCGAAGTAGTTGTCGAAGGGCATGGGCGTCGCGTGGACGAGCGGGATACCAGCGCCGGCACGCTTCATCGAGTTACCGGTCACCGACAGCGATCCGAGCGTCATGCCGTGGAAGGCGTTGGTGAAGCTGATGATCGACTCGCGACCGGTCACCTTGCGCGCCAGCTTGAGTGCCGACTCGACGGCATTCGTACCGGTGGGGCCGGGGAACTGGATTTTGTAGTCGAGTCCGCGCGGCTCGAGGATGTGACTGGTGAACTTTTCGATGAAGTTCCCCTTGGCGACGGTCGCCATGTCCAGACCGTGGGTGATGCCGTCGGCCTCGATGTACTCGAGAAGGGCCTTCTTCAGGACCGGGTTGTTGTGGCCGTAGTTCAAGGACCCGGCGCCCGCGAAGAAGTCGAGGTATTCGCGGCCGTCCTGATCGGTGATGTAGGAGCCCTTGGCGGTGGTGAACACAGCCGGCCAGTTACGGCAGTAGCTGCGCACCTCGGATTCGTGGGCGGTGAAGACTGAATCGTCCATGTGGGTGTCGAGAAGTGGCATGTCGTGTGCTTCCTTCTGGTGTGACAACGTGGGGTTCATGTGCCCGGCTCGAGGTCGCCTCATCGCGATCGCCGGGTTCGGCTGAGCCCTACGGGCTGGGGTCGGCCTTTGGTCGGGATGTCATGCGGGACTACCGGTTACGGGGTCGGCAGGATGGAAACCTAGCGCGCGTGCCGCATCTGAGGCGTCGGCCCTGTGGTCATGGCGACGACCGGGATCGCGCAGGACTCAGGGCTCGGGGATCTCCGGCTCGAGCATGTAGAGATCTTCCGGCTCGTGGGAGTCGGGGAATGCGTTCGCCGCGAACAGGTCTCGACGTTCGAAACGAAGTCCGCGGGCCTTGGCCACCGAGGCGAACAAGCGTTGGGACGGGACGTTGTCCGGGCTGATCGTCGTGTGCATGGCGACCATGCCCTGACGGTTGACGCGGTCGAACAGCTCGTGCAGCATGGTCGCCGCGATGCCGTGTCCGCGCACCTCGTCGTCGACGGCGACCTGCCAGACCATCAGGGTGGAGGGGTCGCTCTGCCGCCGGTAGCCGGTGACGAAACCGACTGCGCGGCCATCGACTTCGGCGACGATCGAGGTGGTGGCGAAGTCGTGGCACCACAGCACGTAGGAGTAGCTCGAGTTGACGTCGAGAACCTGAGAGTCCGAAGCGATTTCCCAGAGGCGGATACCGTCGTCGACCGTGGGAACCCGGTAATCGACGGTGAGGGTTGTTGTCGGGGCCGTTCTTGTTTGGGAAGGGCTCATAACGCAAACGACGTTAACAATGCGTGTCGTAGAAGTCATGTACCTGCGGAAATTGGTCCGCGGAACGCCTACCTTGTCCCTGTTCAGACATACAATGTGAAGCGGGTCACAAAGACGTGAGTCCGGATTGGTTCGGGTGGCTTCCGGGATTGCAGAATGGCCTCATGACGAGGATCATCGCCGGCCGGCTGGGTGGGCGGCGACTGCGTGTTCCGGGCGAGGGTACCCGGCCCACTTCTGACCGGGTCCGCGAATCGGTGTTCAACATGTTGGCCGCCCGATCCGATCTGGACGGAGTCTGGGTCCTCGACCTGTACGCGGGATCGGGGGCGCTGGGTCTCGAGGCGATCTCGCGTGGTGCTGCAGGGGCGACGTTCGTCGACTCCGGGCGCCGGGCCGCGGTCACGATATCCGCCAACGTGCGGGCCTGTGGGGTGGCCCCGAACGCCACCGTACATACGCGCACGGTGTCGGCCTACCTCGCCGGCGCCGCGGAACGGCGGTTCGGCCTCGTCTTCTCCGATCCGCCGTACGACCTCCGGGCCGACCGGATCACCGCGGACCTGGAGCTACTGCGGTCACACCTGGACGACGACGCGCTGATCGTCGTCGAACGCTCGACGCGGTCCACCGGCGAGATCTGGCCATCCGAGTACGAGGTGGTCGTCGACAAGTCCTATGGCGACACCCGGGTGGAGATCGCCCGCCTGGTCTGACCGGTAAGTTCGGGCCATGACGACGGCAGTGTGTCCCGGTTCCTTCGATCCCTTCACCCTCGGTCACCGATACGTGGTGGAACGCGCTGCGGCGTGTTTCGACGAGGTCGTGATCACCGTGGTGGTCAACCCCAACAAGCGCGGCATGTTCGGTGTGGACGAGCGGATCGAACTCATCGAAGAGGACTGTGCGGACCTGGCGAATGTGCGGGTGGACCGGTGGGAGGGCCTGCTCGTCGATTACCTGCGGCAGGAGTCGATCCACACCATCGTGAAGGGGCTGCGCTCCGCCGTCGACTTCGACTACGAGGTGCCGATGGCCCAGATGAACCGCGAGCTCGCCGATGTGGAGACGATCTTCCTGCTGACCGACCCACGATTCGCCCACGTCTCGAGCTCGCTGGTGAAGGAGGTGGCGAAGTTGGGTGGAGACGTGACGCCATTCTTGTCCGCACATGTCCACAAGAGCCTGATGAGCCGGTTGTCCGGCGAGCGCTCGGCCTGACCCACCGGTCGGGCGCGACACACCCCACGCGCTTCACGAGTCACAAGCGCAACATTCGGCACAATAGTCACAGAATCACCAACTGTTGCAACCAGGCAAGCGCCGGATTGGGGTGGCTGTGTACCGGGTATTTGAGGCTCTCGACGAGCTGGTCGCGATCGTCGAAGAGGCGCGGAGTGTGCCGATGACCGCCGGGTGCGTCGTGCCGCGCGGCGACGTGCTGGAACTCCTCGACGACATCAAGGACTCCATCCCCGGCGAGCTCGACGACGCGCAGGACGTCCTCGACCAGCGTGACACGCTGATCGGTGATGCCCGCGAGCACGCCGAGACGACGGTGTCCAAGGCGGATTCCGAGTCCGAGGCGGTCCTCGCGCACGCTCGCGCCGAGGCCGACCGGATCCTCTCCGAGGCGAAGGCGCAGGCCGACCGTATGGTCGACGAGGCGAGCGCGCACTCGGGCTCGCTGGTGGAGGACGCCGCCGAGGAGGCACACCGTCTGCAGACCAGCGCGGCGCGCGAATTCGAGGCCGTCACCGGCCGGGCGCGGGCCGAGGCGCAGCGCACCATCGACGCCGCCAACAACTCCTACGACAAGTCGGTGGCCGACGGTATCGCCGAGCAGCAGCGCCTCGTCTCCGAGACCGAGGTCGTCGGCGCGGCGAAGTCCGAGGCCGAGCGGATCATCGACGCCGCCCACGCCGAGGCCGACCGCCTGCGCGGTGACTGTGACGTCTACGTGGACGAGAAGCTCGCGCAATTCGAGGAGATCCTGACCGGCACGCTGCGATCGGTGAACCGGGGTCGGCACCAGCTACGGACCGGCGCCGGCATGCACGACTATGTCGAGTACCCCCGTGGTGTCGACGAGTCCGGGCGTGGCGACGGTGCGCGTTCGCGCGAGTCCCGTGGCGACGATCCCCGCTCGCGCGAGACCTCGGCCCGCCACACCTACGACCGCGACCACGGTTCGCCGCTCGCGGTGTGACACGCTCGTCGACCCGGCTGTCCACACGCCGCCGGCGTCGGTCGATCATTCCCGGGTGCGAGCGTATGGTGGGCGTTTGTGGCTGATCATGCTGTGACATCAGAGCCGTCGCACGGTCCCGGTTCTACTCCCAGGCGCGAGCCCTTCGTGCTGGATGTGCGTTCGATGGGACGCCGCCCGGGCACGATGTCGGAGGTGCACCGTACTGTCCGGACACCCGAACGGCTGGGCGTCGAGATGGTCGGGATCCCAGCGGATTCCGATGTCGACCTCGACCTCCGTCTGGAGGCGGTGTCCGAGGGAATCCTGGTGACCGGGACGGTGTGCGGTGAAACCGTCGGTCAGTGCTCGCGCTGCCTCGAGCCGATCGACGGCACGGTGACGGTCTTCCTCACCGAGTTGTTCGCCTACCCGGACAGCGCGACCGAGCAGACCACCGACGCCGACGACATCCATCGCATCGCCGACGACTGTATCGACCTCGAACAGTCGATCATCGACGCCGTGGCACTCGAACTGCCGATGTCGCCCCTCTGTTCGTCGGACTGCGAGGGTCTGTGCCAGACCTGCGGGGTGCGTCTGGCCATCGCCGAACCGGGTCACTCACACGAGGTCATCGACCCGCGCTGGGCCGGACTCGCCGACAAGTTCGCCGACCTCGGGAAGGACGATTCGCCGACGGACGGTGCCGCAAACGACCCCGACCCGGAACGACATCGTGACTGAGGCCGTGCGTGCGGACGGTCCGCGTGCGGCCCTGCTCGACGCGCTGGACACCGACATTCCCGACGACCTGCTGACGCTGGCACTGACCCATCGTTCCTACGCGTATGAACACGGCGGTCTGCCGACCAACGAGCGCCTGGAGTTCCTCGGGGACTCGGTGCTCGGTGTCGTCATCACCCAGCGTCTCTACCTGCGTTATCCCGATCGACCCGAGGGCGAGCTGGCGAAGATCCGGGCCAGCGTCGTCAACATGCATGCGCTCGCCGACGTCGCGCGTGGTCTCGGGGACGAGGGCGGTCTGGGCAAGTACCTGTTCCTCGGCCGCGGCGAGGAGATGACCGGCGGGCGCGACAAGGACTCGATCCTGGCCGATGGTCTGGAGTCGCTGTTCGGCGCGGTCTTCCTCAGTCACGGACTCGAGACCTCGCAGCGCGTCATCCTGCGTCTGTTCGACGAGCGCCTCGAACGTGCCGGCAACCTCGGCGCAGGGCTGGACTGGAAGACGTCGCTGCAGGAGTTGAGTTCGGAGCGCGGGTTCGGTCCGCCGCAGTATCAGATCAGCGCGACCGGTCCCGACCACAACAAGGAGTTCACCGCGACCGCGCTGGTCGCCGGCGAGAGCCTCGGCGAGGGTGTCGGCCGGACCAAGAAGGAAGCGGAGCAGCAGGCCGCCGCACACGCCTGGAAAGTGCTCACCGAGCGCGCGTCTGCCTCGTGAACCTCCCTCCCGTGAACGGTCCGCGTGCGGTGTCGCATGCCTGAACTACCCGAGGTCGAGACGGTTCGAGCCGGTCTCGAGACGCATCTCGCCGGTCGGGTGGTGACCTCGACCGAGGTCTTGCATCCGCGTGCGATCCGACGGCACATCGGCGGTGAGCCGGACCTCGTCGGTCGGCTGGCGGGCAAGCAGGTGACCGGGGTTCGACGACGCGGCAAGTACCTGTGGATCGACCTTGCCGACTCCGCCGACCGCGCGGCGCTCGTGGTCCATCTCGGGATGAGCGGCCAGATGCTCATCGCGCGCACCGGAACCCCCGACCACACGCACCTACGGGTCCGTGCCGTGCTCGACGACGAGAACGAACTCCGCTTCGTCGACCAACGCACCTTCGGCGGTTGGCATCTCGACGACTACACGCCGGATGTATTTGCGCAGGAAGATGATTCTGCGACCCAGGACGTGCCGGTATCGGTGGCGCACATCGCCACCGATCCATTCGACCCCGCCTTCGACCCCGTCCGGGTTGTGGATCGCATGCGCGCCAAGCAGTCCGAGATCAAACGGGTCCTCCTGGACCAGACCGTGATCTCCGGGGTGGGCAACATCTACGCCGACGAGGCGCTCTGGCGCGCGCGCCTGCACGGCGCGCGGATCGCCGAGACGATCAGCCGCAAGAAGCTGCGCGAACTCATCGATGCCGTCACCGACGTGATGGCGGATGCGCTGAAGGTCGGCGGTACCTCGTTCGACGCGCTCTACGTGAACGTCAACGGACAGTCCGGCTACTTCGAGCGGTCCCTGAACGCCTACGGGCGGGCGGGGGAGCCGTGTCGCCGATGCGGCGCGATCATGCGCCGCGAGCAGTTCATGAACCGTGGCTCGTTCTCGTGTCCGCGGTGCCAACGGCCGCCGAAGGCGAACCCGGGCTGACGCGCAGGCGGAGCCGCGCCGGGAACAATCGACGTGCCGGGGCTCTTACTATTGGTCGCGATGCCGGCGGCGCCGGCCGACAACATCTTGAGAGGACCCGCCTCGATGACCACCGAAGCAACTGCCCCCGCCTCCGGGGTTCCCGCCGACCAGGCCACCACCGATCTGTGGGTCGAGCGAACCGGCACACGCCGGTACACCGGTCGCAGCTCGCGCGGCGCGGAGGTGCTGATCGGCTCGCAGGACGTCGAGGGCGTCTTCACCCCGGGTGAACTACTCAAGATCGCGCTGGCCGCCTGCACCGGCATGTCGTCGGACCGGCCGCTGGCGCGACGCCTCGGTGACGACTACGACGCGACGATCCGCGTCAGCGGCGACGCCGACCGCGAGAACGAGGTGTACCCGCGCATCGAGGAGATCCTCGAGATCGACCTGTCCGAACTCGAGCCCGACGCCGCGGCCCGGTTGCTCGTCGTCGTCGAACGCGCCATCGACGCGGTGTGCACGGTCGGGCGCACGGTGAAGGCCGGCGCCGAGGTGGATCTGCGGATCGAGACGGAGTGACCGCATGAGCGAGGACGGCACCGACCGCGTCCGGCTCACCGCGCACGTGCACGGGCACGTGCAGGGCGTGGGCTTCCGGTGGTGGACCAGAGCGCGTGCTCTCGAACTCGGGCTCGTCGGCTACGCGTCGAACCAGGCCGACGGCCGGGTGCTGGTCGTTGCCGAGGGGCCACGGGACAAGGCCCTCGCCCTGCTCGACGCGCTCCGGTCGGGAACCACGCCCGGACGGGTGGACCTGGTGGTCGAGCGTGTGGATGAACCGCGCGGGGACCTCGACGGCTTCGTCGAACGGTGAGGAGAGCCGAAACACGTCGCGATGGTGAGTAGTCTGTACCGTCGTGCACCTCAAAAGCCTGACCCTGAAGGGCTTCAAGTCGTTCGCCTCGGCGACGACCCTGCGCTTCGAGCCGGGTATCACGTGCGTCGTCGGTCCCAACGGCTCCGGTAAGTCGAACGTCGTCGACGCCCTGACCTGGGTGATGGGCGAGCAGGGCGCCAAAGCACTGCGCGGCGGGAAGATGCAGGACGTCATCTTCGCCGGCACCTCGGGCCGTCCTCCGCTGGGCCGCGCCGAGGTCACCCTCACCATCGACAACGCCGACGGTGCGCTGCCGATCGAGTACTCCGAGGTGTCCATCACGCGCCGGATGTTCCGCGACGGCGCCGGCGAGTACGAGATCAACGGCAGTTCCTGTCGCCTGATGGACGTGCAGGAGCTGCTGTCGGACTCCGGTATCGGTCGCGAGATGCACGTGATCGTCGGTCAGGGACGGTTGTCGGCGATCCTCGAGTCCCGGCCCGAGGACCGCCGCGCGTTCATCGAAGAGGCGGCCGGGGTCCTCAAACATCGCAAGCGCAAGGAAAAAGCGGTCCGCAAGCTCGACGCGATGCAGGCCAACCTGGCGCGTCTGAACGATCTGACGGCCGAACTCCGTCGCCAGCTCAAACCACTGGGACGCCAGGCCGAGGTCGCCCGCCGGGCCCAGACCGTTCAGGCCGATCTCCGCGACGCCCGGTTGCGCCTGGCCGCCGACGACCTCGTCACCCGCCGCGCGGAGATGGCCGAACACACCGCCGTCGAGGACGAGGTCCGGCGTCGGCAGGACGAGGTGGCCGCCGAGCTCGACCGTGCGAACGAGGAAGTGACCGAACACGAACAGCATCTCGCCGAGATCACGCCCGCCGCGGCCGCGGCCAACCGCGCCTGGTTCCGGTTGTCGGCGCTCGCCGAGCGAGTCGACGCGACCCGGCGGGTGGCCGCCGAACGCAGCCGGTACCTCAGCGAGCCGTCGAGCGAGGCGTCCGGGCCCGACCCGGAGGAGCTCGACGAGCAGGCCCTCGAGGCCGCCGAACTCGAAGCCGAGCTGACCGAGGGTGTCGAGATCGCCGCCGAACAGCTCGAGAGCGCCCGCGAGGTGCTCGGCGAACGCGAGTCGGTCGCGGAGGCGGCCGAGGCGGCTCACCTCGCGGCCGTCCGGGCCATTGCCGACCGTCGCGAGGGTCTGGCGCGCCTCGAAGGGCAGGTGGACAACCTGCGGACGCGTTCGGAGTCGGTCGACGCCGAGGCGCAGCGCCTCACCGCGGCCATCTCGGCCGCCACCGAACGCGCCGAAGTCGCAGTTACGCAACAGGATTCGGCGGCAAGCGAGCTGGCGCAGCTGGAAGCCGCCGAACAGGCGCTCGACGAACACCACGAACGATGCGTGGCCGCGCTGAACCTGTCCAACGAGCGCGTCGCCACCCTGCAGGCCGCACACCGCGACGCCGAGCACGCCATCGCCTCCTTGTCGGCCCGGGTGGACGCACTCGCCATGGGACTCGAGCGCGGCGACGGCGGCGCGTGGCTCCTGGAGAACGCGCCCGACGGCCTGCTCGGACCGATGTCGGAGCTGGTCACGGTCGAAGCGGGTTTCGAGACGGCCATCGCCGGGGCGCTCGGACCCGCTGTGGACGGCATCGTCACCGTGGACGGGATCGCCGCGGTGCGGGCGCTGGCGGCCCTGAAGTCGGGCGACGGGGGACGGGCCGCGCTGATCTGCGGCGGACTCACCGGCCCGGACCGATCGAGCGACGTCGCGCTGCCCGACGGGGCGAGGTGGGCGGCCTCGGTGGTCGACACCCGCCCGGAGATCCGCGGTGCGATCGACACCGTCCTGGCCGACACCGTCATCGTCGACGATCCTGCGCAGGGGCTCGAACTCGCCCGCCGTCTCGGCGTGCGCGCGGTGACGCCCGCCGGCGACCGCATCTCGGCGGCGTCGGTCGAGGGCGGTTCGTCGCGCCGCCCCTCCACGTTGGAGGTCCAGTCGGCGATCGATGCCGCGACCGCCGAACTCGCCTCGACCCGCAGGCGCGTCGAAGAACTCGAGGCGGCGCTCGCCGGTGCGCTCACCGAGCAGCACGATCGGCGAGAGGCGGCCGAGGAGGCGCTCGCGGCGCTGCACGAGTCCGACGCCGGCGTCGGCGCCGCGTATGAGCAGATGGCCCGGCTGGGCCAGGAGATCAGAGCCTCGCGTGCCGAGGCCGACAAGCTGACCCGACAGCGGAATCTGCTCGAGAAGGGCCGCGAGGAAACCCTCGAGAACCTGCAGGAACTCACCGAGCGATTGCGTCTCGCCCGCGATGAGTCCGAGGTGGGGACCGAGATGTCCGCCGACGACACCGACCGCGCGAACGCCGCGACCGCCGTCGGCGTGGCACGCAGCGCCGAGATGGAGGCGCGCCTGACCCTGCGGACAGCCGAGGAACGCCTGGCGTCCGTCCGGGGCAAGGCGGACTCGCTGCGGCGGGCCGCACAGCGCGAGCGCGAGGCACGCGAGCGGGCTCGTCGGCAGGACGAGATCCGACGGCAGGCCGCCGGGGTCGCGGCTGCCGTCGAACGCGCCGGTGCCCAGGTCAGTGAGCGTCTCGCCGCGGCGGTGGCCTCGGCGCAGGCCGGGCGCGACGAACTCGAGGAGATCCGGACCGCCCGCACCGCGACCCTCGACGCGCTCCGGGTCCGGGCTGGCGAACTGACGACCACGCTCAATTCGCTGCGCGACACCGTCCATCGCGACGAGGTGGCGCGGGCCCAGGTCGCGCTGCGGATCGAACAGCTCGAGGAACAGGTCCTCGAGACCTTCGCGATGGCGCCCGACGATCTGATCGCCGAGTACGGTCCCGACGTGCCGATGCCCCCGTCGGCGCTGGAGATGGCCGAGTACGAGCAGGCCCGGGAACGCGGCGAGCAGGTCGTCGCACCGGCCCCGATGCCCTACAACCGGGCGACGCAGGAGGCCCGCGCCAAGAAGGCGCAGAAGGACCTCAACACGCTCGGCAAGGTGAACCCGCTGGCGCTCGAGGAGTTCGCCGCCCTCGAGGAGCGGTACAACTTCCTGTCGTCGCAGCTCGAGGACGTCAAGGCGGCCCGCAAGGACCTCCTCGACGTCGTGGAAGAGGTCGACGCCCGGATTCTGCAGGTGTTCACCGAGGCGTACGCCGACGTGGAACGCGAATTCGGCCAGGTCTTCCAGACCCTGTTCCCCGGCGGGGAGGGCCGGCTCGTCCTGACCGAACCCGGCGACATGCTCACGACGGGCATCGAGGTCGAGGCGCGTCCGCCCGGTAAGAAGGTCAAGAGGCTCTCGCTGCTCTCGGGCGGGGAGAAGTCCCTGACGGCGGTCGCGATGCTGGTGGCGATCTTCCGCGCGCGCCCGTCGCCGTTCTACGTCATGGACGAGGTCGAGGCCGCGCTCGACGACACCAACCTGCGGCGACTGATCACGTTGTTCGCCCAACTGCGGGAGAAGTCCCAGCTCATCGTCATCACCCACCAGAAGCCCACGATGGAGGTCGCGGATGCGCTCTACGGAGTCAGCATGCGCGGCGACGGCATCACGACGGTCATCTCGCAACGCATGCGCGGAGTGAACATGCCCGTCGGTCAACAGGAGGACACCAGCCAGTGAACACCGGAATCATCATCGGCATCGTCGTCGCGGTGCTCGTCGTGATCGCGCTGATCGTGCTCGGGCTGGTGCTGTCGCGCCGCCGGCGCATCTCGCTGACCGACGAGCGGCAACCGGAGATCGTCGACGGGACGACCCGCCAGGTCGACCGGTCCGGGGGCTACCAGGCCGGATCGGGGTTCAGCTTCAGTCGCGGGGAGGCCGCGGGTGACACCGCCCTCGCGGAACCGCCGCGACGGAGGCCGGAACCCCCGGCTCCGGAGTCTGCGACGCCGGCACCCGAGGTGGTCCGGCCGCCCGGAGAGCGCACCGATGTCGACGGTCAGCCGGGCGTCGGTGACGACTCCGCGGTGCCGCGGGATTCGATCCGGCGCGGCGTCACCGAGGTGTCGCTGCCCGAGCCGGACACCACCGAACCCGAGACCGCAGAACCTGCCACCGCCCGCCCCGAAACCGTCGAGCCGGAAACCGTCGAGCCCGAGACGGCGGAGCCCGACGTCGCCGAGCCCGCGTCCGCCACTGCCGCACCCGCGCAACCCGAGGTCGCCGAGCCCGAGGTCGCCGAACCCGAACCGGCCACCGCCGAGCCGGCAACGACCGAGCCCGGGACCCGGGTACCCGACGATGTCGCGCAGGCGACCACCGCGCCGCCGCTGGACGAGATCGCGCCGACGGCGGGCCGGATCGGTCGGCTGCGCGGCCGGCTGTCCCGGTCACAGGGCGCGATCGGCAAGGGTGTGCTGGGCCTGCTGGGCGCCGGCGATCTCGACGAGGACAGCTGGGAGGAGATCGAGGACACGCTGGTGATGGCCGATCTCGGTGCGTCCACGACGGCCACCGTCGTCGAGACGCTGCGCACCGAGCTCGCGGCCAACCCGGTCCGCACCGCGGGTGAGGCCCGGGCGTTGCTCAAGCGGGTCCTGGTCGAGCAGCTCGACCCGACGCTCGACCGGTCGATCCGGGCGCTGCCACACGCGGGCCGTCCCGCCGTCGTCCTCGTCGTCGGCGTCAACGGCACCGGCAAGACCACCACGACCGGCAAGCTGGCACGCGTCCTGGTCGCCGACGGGCGTCGTGTCCTGCTCGGCGCGGCGGACACGTTCCGCGCGGCTGCCGCCGACCAGCTGCAGACGTGGGGCGAGCGGGTCGGCGCCGAGATCGTGCGCGGCAAGGAACAGGCTGATCCCGCCGCCGTCGCATTCGACGCCGTCGACCGGGGCATCGAGAGCGGCGTCGACGTGGTCATGATCGACACCGCCGGCCGGCTGCACACCAAGACCGGCCTGATGGACGAGCTGGGCAAGGTCAAGCGCGTCGTGGAGAAGAAGGCGCCGGTCGACGAGGTGCTGCTGGTGCTCGACGCGACCGTCGGACAGAACGGACTGATGCAGGCCCGGGTGTTCGCCGAGGTCGTCAACATCACCGGCGTGGTGCTGACCAAGCTGGACGGCACCGCCAAGGGCGGCATCGTGTTCCATGTCCAGAAGGAACTCGGCGTGCCGGTCAAGCTCGTCGGACTGGGGGAGGGCGCGGACGACCTCGCGCCCTTCGAACCGGACGCATTCGTCGACGCCCTGCTCTGACGCCGGCGGACGCTGCCGTGAAGTCGGCATCTGTGATCGGAAATGTCGGGTCAGACATCGGCCGCCGAGTCTGAGAGACAGCTCAGAGCCGAACTGGGATGTTACATGGGCGAAATACAAACCGCCCAGGGGGTTACGCGCCCGAAACGTCAGGGCACCACGGCCGAAACCGACTGCCGACAATCTCTTTGGAGGCGCCGAGCCGTCGGCGCATCCTGAGGAGGTTTCGTAGTGGAGTTGGCTCAGTTGCCAAACGAATCGTTTGGCCCGATCGACACGGGTAACACGGCATTCATGCTCGTGTCGGCCGCGCTCGTGTTGCTGATGACCCCAGGCCTCGCGTTCTTCTACGGGGGGTTGGCGCGAGGCAAGTCCGTCCTGAACATGATGATGATGTCCTTCGGAGCACTCGCGTCGATCAGCGTCGTGTACGTGCTGTGGGGCTTCTCGATGTCGTTCAGCGACGGGATCACCGGCAGCAGCGACATCGGCGGCATCTTCGCGAACCCGTTCGCGCTCTTCGGGTCCGACCAGCTGATGAGCACCATCGGCGAGGGCGACACCGAGATGTACGTCACCGGCGGCCTGACCATCCCGGCGATCGTCTTCATGGGATTCCAGCTGACCTTCGCGGTCATCACCGTCGCCCTCATCAGCGGTGCGCTCGCCGAACGCGTCAAGTTCTCCACCTGGATGGTCTTCACCGTCCTGTGGGCGACGATCGTGTACTTCCCGCTGTCCCACATGGTCTGGGGCGGGCTCGTCGGTGGCGGCGGCCTCCTCGGCGGCGGTGAGGACGGTCTGGCGGCCAAGATGTTCGGCACCACCGACGGCGAGGCCAACGTCGCGCCGATCGACTTCGCCGGCGGCACGGTCGTGCACATCAACGCCGGTATCGCGGCGCTGGTCCTGGTCCTCATCATCGGCAAGCGCGTCGGCTTCGGGCGCACCGCCTACCGTCCGCACAACATCCCGTTCGTGATGCTGGGCGCAGCACTCCTCTGGTTCGGCTGGTTCGGGTTCAACGTCGGTTCCGAGCTGGGCGCCGATCTGCTCGCCGGTCAGGTGTGGGTCAACACCACCGCTGCCACCGCCGCGGCGATCCTCGGCTGGCTCGCGGTGGAACTCATCCGCGACAAGCACGCCACCAGCGTCGGCGCCGCCTCGGGTGTGGTCGCCGGTCTGGTCGCCATCACCCCCGCGTGTGGTTCGCTGACCCCGGTCGGCTCGCTCATCCTCGGTGTCATCGCGGGTGCTCTCGCCGCCGTCGCGATCGGCCTGAAGAACAAGTTCGGCTACGACGACTCGCTCGACGTCGTCGGTGTCCACCTCGTCGCCGGCCTCTGGGGCACGGTGGCCATCGGCCTGATCGGCGAGGACGTGGGCCTCTTCTGGGGTGGCGATTACAAGCAGCTGGTGGTCCAGGTCGTGATCGCCTTGTTCGCGCTCGTGTTCACCGGTGTTCTCACCGCGATCATCGCCCTGGTGCTCAAGCCGCTGGGTTGGCGAGTCAGCGACGAGGACGAGAAGAGCGGCATCGACGAGGCAGAACACGCCGAGACGGCCTATGAGCTGGCATGACGCTCGAAGCCATTCGCTACTACGCTGAATCCTGTGGAGAGGGATAACTAATGAAGCTGATCACTGCAATCGTCAAGCCGTTCACGCTCGAGGATGTCAAAGCCGGGTTGGAGCAGGCCGGCATCCTGGGCATGACCGTGAGTGAGGTCCAGGGCTACGGCCGCCAGAAGGGTCACACCGAGGTCTATCGCGGCGCCGAGTACTCGGTCGACTTCGTACCCAAGGTCCGCGTCGAGGTCGTGGTGGACGACGCCGCCGTGGACAAGGTCGTCGACGTGATCGTCGAGGCCGCCCGGACCGGCAAGATCGGTGACGGCAAGGTGTGGGTCTCGCCGGTCGAGTCCGTGGTTCGCGTCCGAACCGGCGAGCGCGGTGGCGACGCACTGTAGCGAGCCCGCCGAGGCGTCGACGAATTCCCGGTGAACGGCCCCGTGCCCGACGACCAGTCGGGCGCGGGGCCGTCGGAGTTCCACACCTCTTGTTCCCTTCTCTCCCACACACTTTGGAGGCAGTCGTAAGCGCCGCAGACCTGGCCAAGACCCGACGGCAACTCACCGAATCCGGCCGATCGGGAAAACTCGACGCACCGGCACTGCGCCAGGTGCTCGTCGACCTGCACGAATTCTGGCTGACCAGCAAGGGCGCCGAACTCGGCATCAAGCCGCACAGCGGGTTCGCGATCGTCGCCGTGGGCGGACTCGGTCGCGGTGAGATGCTCCCGTATTCGGACCTCGATCTGATCCTGCTGCACGACGACATGCCCGCCGAGCGGGTGTCCGAGGTCGCCGACGGACTCTGGTACCCGTTGTGGGACGCCAACATCCCGCTCGACCACAGTGTGCGGACGGTGCCGCAGGCGCTGCAGGTCGCCGGCGACGACGTCACCGCGGCCCTCGGCCTCCTCGAGGCCCGCCACATAGCCGGCGACGAGGATCTGTCCACGTTGCTGATCGGCGGGGTCCGCCAGCAGTGGCGCAACGACATCCGCAATCGGTTCCCCGAGGTGGTCACGCACGCGCAGGACCGCTGGCGGCGCGCCGGCGACATCGCACATCGCGCCGAACCCGACCTCAAGAGCGGCCGGGGAGGTCTGCGTGACGTCCAGCTCCTGGGGGCGCTGGCGATCGCCCAGCTCACCAGCGGGATGGCGAGCTTACGACCCGATTCGCCCGGTGCCGGACCGCAGGTCGCCTACACGCGGCTCCTCGACATCCGTACCGAACTGCACCGCATCGCCGGGCGTCCCCGCGAGCACGTGCAGGCCCAGGACGCCGACGAGATCGGGGCGGCCCTCCGGATCGGGGACCGGTTCGATCTCGCCCGCGTCATCAGCGACTCGGCCCGCACCATCAGCTACTCCATCGACGCCGGCCTGCGGACCGCGGGCAACGCCCTGCCGCGTCGCGGTCTGGCCAAGCTGCGGCGTTCGCCGCTGCGCCGCCCGCTCGACGAGGGCGTCGTCGAGCACAGCGGGGAGATCGTGTTGGCGCGCAACGCGATTCCGAGCAAAGACCCGGGACTCATCCTGCGGGTGGCCGCCGCGTCGGCCCGAACCGGCCTGCCGATCAGCGCGTCGACGCTGAGCCGGCTGGCCGATTACGCGCCGGAACTGCGTGAGCCGTGGCCGGCCGAGGCGCTCAGCGACCTGCTGGTCCTGCTCAGTTCGGGACATCACATGGTCGACCCGATCGAGGCACTCGACCGCACCGGCCTGTGGGGCCGGCTCCTGCCGGAATGGGGTGCGGTGCGCGACCTCCCGCCGCGCGATGCCATCCACACCTGGACCGTCGACCGGCATCTCGTGGAGACCGCGGCGTACGCGAGTGCGATGACCACCCGGGTGTCCCGGCCCGACCTTCTCGTCCTCGGTGCGTTGATCCACGACCTCGGCAAGGGCCGGGGTGCCGACCACAGCATCGTCGGCGCCGATCTGGCGGTTCAGGTCGGCAACCGGTTCGGGCTCTGGCCGCAGGATGTGGCGATCCTCTCCGACATGGTGCGGCACCACCTGCTGCTGCCGCAGGTCGCCACCCGCCGGGACCTCGACGACCCGGCCACCGCCGAGTCGGTCGCCGACACCCTGGGACACAACCGGGTGCTGTTGGAACTGCTTGCCGCACTTGCCGAAGCGGATTCGCTGGCCACCGGCCCGGGGGTGTGGGGGGAGTGGAAGGCCTCGCTCATCCACGACCTCGTCCGCCGGTCGATGCGACTCATCGACGGCGAAGAGCCGAGCGCGCCCGAGCCGCTTACGGCCGAGGACCTGGCCACGGCGGCGGAAGGGGACTACGCGGTCCGGCTCGTCCGGGCCGACGGGCAACACACGTACCGCGTCACCATGGTGGCGCCTGATCAACCCGGCCTGCTGTCGAAGATGGCCGGGGTCCTCGCCCTGGGCGGGTTGCGGTCCCACTCGGCGTGTGCCCAGAGCGCCGACGGGAAGGCGATCAACTCGTTCCTTGTCGTCCCGATGTTCGGCAGTCCGCCCGATGCCGGCCTGTTGCGCCAGCAGCTGATCGCGGCCGTCGACGGCAAGATCGATGTCCTCGCGCGGCTCGACGCGCGCGAGCGGGACTCGCCGATTCCGACGATCGGCACCGTCACCACGATTCCCGGCACCGTGGTGACCATCGGCGCCAGCGCCGGGAGCACCGATCCCGAGGTCGACGGGGCCGGGCATCCGAAGAACGCGGTACCCGCGCTCTTCGCCGTGGCGCCACCGCGGGTGACGTGGCTGGACGCCCCGGTGGGTGAGGCGGTGCTGGAGGTCCGCTCGGACGACAGGATCGGCCTGCTCAGCCGGGTCAGTGCGGTCCTGGAACGCCACGGCGCCGACATTCGATGGGCCAAGGTGGCGACCCTGGGCGCCACCGGGGTCGACATCTTCGGCCTGCGGCTGGCGACCGACACCGAGGACGCACGGGCAAAGCTGGCCGAGGCCGTCGTCGCGGTCTGCCCGCCACCGCAGCCGGCGCGCGAGGAGGACGGCGACGGACCACAGTCCTATGGCGGAACGGGACGGTCCGGAGTGCCGATCTCCTAGATGTTCCGTCCCGGGACCCGCATGGAAGGATGGGACCATGTTCGATTCCCTCTCCGACCGGTTGACCGGTGCCCTGAAGGATCTGCGTGGCAAGGGGCGGCTGTCCGACGCCGACATCGACCGCACCTGTCGCGAGATCCGGCTCGCCCTGCTCGAGGCGGACGTCTCGCTCGCGGTGGTCCGGTCCTTCATCGCCCGGATCAAGGAGCGCGCCAAGGGTGCCGAGGTCTCCGCGGCACTCAACCCGGCGCAGACGGTCGTCAAGATCGTCAACGAGGAACTCATCGGAATCCTCGGCGGGGAGACCCGGCGGGTGCGGTTCGCCAAGAACCCCCCGACCGTCATCATGTTGGCCGGTCTCCAGGGTGCCGGTAAGACGACACTCGCCGGAAAGCTGGGCAACTGGCTCAAGCAGCAGGGTCACACCCCGCTGCTCGTCGCCTGTGACCTGCAGCGTCCGGGCGCGGTCTCACAGCTGCAGATCGTCGGCGAGCGCGCCGGCGTACCGGTCTTCGCGCCGCATCCGGGCACGAGCGTCGGCGGCGAGGGTGTGCTCGGTGTGACCTCGGGCGATCCGGTCTCGGTCGCGCAGGCCGGTGTCGACGAGGCGCGGAGCAAGCACTACGACGTGGTGGTCATCGACACCGCCGGCCGGCTCGGCATCGACGCCGAACTGATGAAGCAGGCGTCGGACATCCGCGAAGCCACCTCGCCCGACGAGGTGCTGTTCGTCGTCGACGCGATGATCGGTCAGGACGCCGTCACCACCGCCGAGGCCTTCCAGGAGGGTGTGGGATTCACCGGCGTCGTGCTCACCAAGCTCGACGGCGATGCGCGCGGCGGTGCGGCGTTGTCGGTACGCGAGGTGACCGGCCAACCGATCATGTTCGCGTCCTCGGGCGAGAAGCTCGAAGACTTCGACGTCTTCCATCCCGACCGCATGGCCAGCCGCATCCTCGGCATGGGCGACGTGTTGTCGCTCATCGAGCAGGCCGAACAGCACTGGGATGCGCAGCAGGCCGAGGCCGCGGCCGCCAAGATCACCCAGGGCGAGCTGACCCTCGAGGACTTCCTCGAGCAGATGCTGATGATCCGCAAGATGGGTCCCATCGGCAACATCCTGGGGATGCTGCCCGGCGCCGGTCAGATGAAGGACGTGCTGTCGCAGGTCGACGACAAGCAGCTCGATCGCGTGCAGGCGATCATCCGCGGCATGACCCCCGCCGAGCGCGACAACCCGAAGATCATCAACGCCTCACGCCGGATCCGGATCGCCAACGGGTCGGGTGTGACCGTCAGCGAGGTCAACCAGCTCGTCGACCGGTTCTTCGAGGCCCGCAAGATGATGGCGCAGATGTCGGGTCGCATGGGCATGGGCGCGATGAACCGCAAGTCCAACCGCAAGGGCAAGAAGGGCAAGAAGGGGAAGGGTCGCGGCCCCACCCCGCCGAAGGCGGCGCGCGGCGGCTTCCCGGGTATGCCCGGAGGCATGCCGGCCGGGTTCCCGGACCTGTCGAACATGCCGGCCGGTCTCGATCAGCTGCCCCCGGGTCTCGAGGGCATCGACGTGTCGCAGTTCCAGCAGCCCAAGAAGAAGAAATGACGGTGGGTGGCCCGGAACAGGGTGCAATGGCCCGCCACTACCGGGGCACCGATCCGCTCACGTCCGAACCGGTCGAGTTCTGGGTGTCCGACGACACCATCAGCCTCACCGCGGTTCCCGACGCCGAGACGGCAGTCGACGGTGGCTGGATTCTGCCGGGCCTCGTCGACGCCCACAATCATGTGGGGATCGCGCCGGGCCTCGGGGTCGACATCGAGCAGGCCCGTGGGTACGCCTACGCCGATGCGCGCGCAGGCACCCTGCTGATCCGCGAGGTCGGGTCGCCGCTCGACACGCACCCACTCGACGACGACCCCGCTTGCCCGCGCTTCATCCGCTCGGGCAAGCACATCGCCCGGCCCAAGCGGTATCTGCGCGACTACGGCGTCGACCTCGACGATCCGGACGAACTCGCGGCCGAGGTGGCCCGGCAGGCGCAGGCCGGCGACGGCTGGGTGAAGATCGTGGGCGACTGGATCGACCGCGAGGTCGGCGACCTGGCCCCGTTGTGGACCCGTGCACAGATAGAGGCGGCGGTGGCGGTGGCGCACGAGCACGGCGCCCGGATCACCGCCCATGTCTTCGGAACCGATGCTCTCGTCGACCTGATCGGGGCCGGTGTCGATTGCATCGAGCATGGCACCGGGCTGACTCCCAATCTAGTCGACCAGCTCGTCGACCGCTCGATCGCGTTGGTGCCCACCATGATCCAGGTCGAGAACTTTCCCGGGATCGCCGACGGAGCCGAACGCTTCCCGACCTACGCCGCGCACATGCGCGCCCTGCATGCGGGCGCCCCGGCGGTGTTCGCCGCCGCGCGTGAGGCCGGTGTCCAGATCTTCGCCGGGACCGACGCGGGCGGATTCGTCGAGCACGGACGCATGGTCGACGAGATCGAGGCGCTCTCGGACGTGGGCCTGGGCCCGGCGGGTGCGATCGCGGCGGCGTCGACGAATGCGCGCGCCTGGCTGGGCGCCGACCTCCTGGAGGACGGGCACCGCGCCGACTTCGTCGTGTACGCGGACAACCCGTGCGACGACCTGGGCACGTTGCGACACCCGGTGGCAGTGGTCTCGTCTGGTCGCCACCTCGTGTGAGCAAAGCCACACGGTAGTGGCTGGTTGCCTTCCTTACCGCCGCGTAACGTAGCAACGGCGTTGCAACGGTTCGGCCAGGACGAACCGGATCAGTCCACCTCGGATCCGCGGCCCGGATCCGAGAGCGCGGGCCCGTCGGAGCCGGGGGTCGAGGGAGGCTCCGGCGGTGTCGCGCATCAGGACGCGGATGAGCCGACACCGACAGAGTGACGGAAGTGACGTTCGGCATGTGGTCGTCCTCGCGGGGTGGGTGACCACATGCCGGTCCATCGGCTGTTCCTTCTGCAGGCCGATCACCGGATTCGGTACTCACCGCCCGGTCTGGCACAATGATTCGCTGGTTCGTCGGATCCGGTCACGGCCGCCCGACGGTCACACCACTACAGACGCAAAACCGGGTCCGCCACTCCGGGCGGATTGCTGAATTGCGCAGTGACCACACGAAAGAGATGTAGACATGGCTGTCAAGATCAAGCTCACGCGGCTCGGCAAGATCCGCAACCCGCAGTACCGCATCGTCGTCGCCGACGCCCGCACCCGCCGCAACGGCCGGGTCATCGAGACCATCGGCAAGTACCACCCCAAGGAAGAGCCCTCGCTGATCGAGGTCGACTCCGAGCGCGCGCAGTACTGGCTGGGCGTCGGTGCGCAGCCGACCGAGCCCGTGGCCGCGATCCTCAAGGTGACCGGTGACTGGCAGAAGTTCAAGGGCCTGCCGGGCGCCGAGGGCACCCTGAAGACCGCCGAGCCCAAGCCGTCGAAGCTCGACCTGTTCAACGCCGCGCTCGCCGCCGCCGACAACGAGCCGGTCGCCGCCGCGACCACCCCCAAGAAGAAGGCCGCCAAGAAGGACGACGAGGCTGCCGAGGCTCCCGCCGCCGAGGGTGACGCGTGAGCGCAGTCGTCGCCGACGCGGTCGAGCACCTGGTCCGCGGAATCGTCTCCAACCCCGATGACGTCCGGGTCGACCTCGTCACCGGCCGTCGCGGCCGGCTCGTCGAGGTTCACGTGAACCCCGACGACCTCGGCAAGGTGATCGGTCGCAACGGTCGTACCGCCACCGCGCTGCGCACCCTGGTCTCCGGGATCGGCGGCCGCGGGATGCGCGTCGACATCGTCGACACCGACCGCTGACCGCGAACCCGAACACCGAGCGCATCGTGGATCTCGTCGTAGGCCGTGTGGTCAAGTCACACGGAATCCGTGGTGAGGTCGTCGTGGACGTCCGCACCGACGAGCCCGAGATGCGTTTCGCCCCGAACTCGGTGCTGCGTGGCCGTCTGCCGCGCGGTGCCGGGGAACGGGATTTCACCGTCACAGCCGCCCGGGATCATTCCGGGCGGCTGTTGGTGTCCCTGGCCGGCATCGCGGACCGGGATTCCGCCGACGCCCTGCGCGGCACCCTGTTCCTCATCGACAGTTCGCAGGTGGAGCCTTCCGACGACCCGGACGAGTTCTACGACCACGAACTCGAGGGCGTGCCCGTACAACTCACCGACGGCTCCGCGGTCGGCGTCGTCGAATCGGTCCTGCATCTGCCCGGCGGCGAGTTGCTGTCGGTACGCACCACCGACGACCGTGAGGTGCTGGTGCCGTTCGTGCGCGAGATCGTGCCGAGCGTCGGTCGCGAGCTGATCGTGATCGACCCCCCGGAGGGGCTGCTGGATCCGGATTCGCTCGACGAGGCGCCGTGATGCGTCTCGACGTCGTGTCGATCTTCCCCGAGTACCTCGATCCGCTCCGAGTTGCTTTGCTGGGCAAGGCGATCGACGCCGGACGGATCAGCGTGGCGGTCCACGACCTACGCAACTGGACGCACGACGTCCATCGCAGCGTGGACGACTCGCCGTACGGCGGCGGGCCCGGCATGGTGATGAAACCCGACGTCTGGGGGCCGTGCCTCGATGAGGTGTGCCCCGACGACGCGCTGCTGATCGTGCCGACCCCCGCCGGTGTGCCGTTCACCCAGGAGACCGCGCGTCGCTGGAGCACCGAGCCGCATCTGGTGTTCGCCTGCGGCCGGTATGAGGGTATCGACCAGCGTGTCTTCGACGACGCGGCCCGACGGGTGCGCGTCGAAGAGGTCTCCCTCGGCGACTTCGTCCTCATCGGGGGAGAGGTCGCGGTCATGGCCATGATCGAGGCGACCGTCCGGCTGCTCGACGGCGTACTCGGCAATCCCCGCTCGCATCAGGAGGATTCGTTCTCCGACGGGCTGCTCGAAGGTCCGAGTTACACGCGGCCGGTGTCCTGGCGCGGTCTGGACGTCCCGCCCGTACTCCTCAGTGGCGACCATGCGAAGGTGGCACGCTGGCGTACCGAACAGGCCCTCGAGCGGACGCGCGCGCGCCGGCCTGATCTCCTCCCGGACCCTGTGGACTCCTCCGCGGACCATCCGGGCGATACCGACTAGGATTCGGCAGAGGTTCGACTCGGACGGGGGTCCAGCAGACGATGCAGGGGTATTCGGCCATGGTCGAGGAACTCGACCGGCAACGCACCGAACTCGAACGGGTCCGGAAGTCGTTGTCGCAGCTGACCTCCCGGGCGACCAGTCACGACCGGCTCGTCGCGGTGACGGTCGACGCGCGCGGCCGTGCGGTGGACATCATGATCGAACCCTCCGCAATGCGTCGATACCGCGCGGATCAACTGTCCGCCCTGCTGACCACGCTGATCGCCGAGGCGGACACCGCGCTGCGCACCAGATCCGCCGACATCCTCTCCGGCGCAACGGATCTGCCGATCGACTACGCCGACGCCCGCCTCGACAGTGTGGTCGCCGATGACCGACCCTGACCTCTCGCCGGCCGCCGACGCCGGTCCCCGGGTCGCCGCCGACCCCGGTGCCGCCGCCGTCGTGGCGACGCGACTGCAGGCAGCGGCGGCGGAACTCACGGCGATACAGACCGAGCTCGCCGCCCTGCTCATCGACGTCGACATGGCAGTAGGCACCGGGAAATCGGCGGGTGCGTTCCGGGCGGGGTTCTCGCCGGCGGCCGCGGCGTCGACGGATCGTCTGCACGACGTCGAGAACCGTCTCGGACAACGCCGCCGCGCCCTCGTCGCCGGCATCGACGACCTCCTCGACCGAGATGCCGAGGCCTCGGCGCGTATCGGCCGGGCCGACGCATGACGGCGCGTGGCGAGGCCGAGCGGATCGCCGAGGAACTGGCCCCGGGGGTGTGGCCGACCGCCGACGCGGCGGCACTGAGCGACTCGGCACAGCGCGTGCGAGCACTCGCCGAGAGGGTGGCCGGCCTCGCCGAGGCGGTGGCGTCGGTGACCGACTCGTACGCGACGGGGGACTCGACCGCGGGCGGGTTCCACGATGCCGTCGTCGACGGGCTCGGACAGATCGCCCGTGCCGATCTGCCCGGAGCGGCGGAACGGCTGCGCGCGCTCGAGACGTCGCTGGACGCGTATGCCCGGACGGTGATCGACACGCAGCAGCAGATGTCGGTGGTCGCACTGATCGCCGACCGCGACATCCGGCGGGCCGAGGTGAACGCCGCGATCGGTGACGACACGTGGCGGGTCGAGGCCGCGAGCACCGGCCGGATGGCCCTCACCGCGGCGGGGGACGACCACACCGAACGGTCGGGTGAGGCCGGGCAGAGCGCCGCTGCACCCGCGGCGACGAGCGGGATGATGCCGATGATGCCGCTCGGGGCACTGGGTGCGGCGGGTGCGATGGCTGCCGGTCTCGGGGGTCTGGCCGGCGCGCGGGCTCGCGCCGACCGCGACGTGATCGGCGCGAACGACCTGACCTGGTTGCGGGGGCGAGCCGAGCGACTCCAGACCACGGTCCCGGCATCGATCGCAGGTTGGTTCCGGACCGCGGTGGGCGTCGGGATCGGCCCGCGGGGAGCCCCGGTGGTCGTCGTCGGGACCAACGACCCGCAGCCGTATCAGCGGGTGGGGATGGAACTCGCCGACGACGAGGCACTCACCGCCAACGGCCAGGCGCCCGAACTCGCGGTCCGCGACCACATGGTGCATGCCGGTGTGACGCCGAGAGCGATCGCCGCGGCGACGCCGATGGAGCCCGCCACCATCTCGGCATTGCAGGCCGACGACGTCGTGATCGTGGCGCCACGGACGTAGTGGCTCGGCGATTTCGTCGGCCCGGGGTGTCTCTGGCACAATAGTCGGGTTGCCTGCCGACGATGCCCCGTGTCCGGGGCTGTCTCTCCGAGACCGCCGGTTGCGACGCCAACGACTCGGAGCACGAACCGGTCGAGCCCACGGGCCGCCAGGTTCCTCTGCTCAACGTTCTCCGCCAGACAAGGACCACGACACATGAACACGCTCGACTTCCTCGACAAGCAGTCCCTCCGCGACGACGTGCCGGACTTCGGCCCCGGTGACACCCTCGACGTCCACGTCAAGGTCATCGAGGGCAGCAAGGAGCGCGTGCAGGTGTTCAAGGGCGTCGTCATCCGTCGTCAGGGCGGCGGCGTGCGCGAGACCTTCACCGTCCGCAAGGTGTCCTTCGGCGTCGGCGTCGAGCGCACCTTCCCGGTGCACAGCCCGAACATCGCCAAGATCGACGTCCTCACCCGCGGTGACGTCCGTCGCGCCAAGCTCTACTACCTGCGCGATCTGCGCGGCAAGGCAGCCAAGATCAAGGAAAAGCGCTGACGCGTCTAACCTGACGAGGTGGCCGACACACAGCGACCCCACGATGCCCCCGACGACGACCGCGCCGACGACGCCAAGCGTCCGTGGAGGTTGAAGACCGACCCGGCCGAATCCGATGCCGACGATCGCGGCAAGCGCAAGTCCGGCTCGGGTTCTCTCCTGCGCGAAGTCGTCATCATCGTGGGGTGCGTCCTTCTCCTCACCTGGGTGCTGCAGACCTTCATCGGTCGGCAGTACGTCATCCCGTCGGAGTCGATGGAGTCCACCCTCATCGGGTGCGACGGCTGCACCAACGACCGCATCGTGATCGACAAGCTCACGTACCGGTTCGGTGATCCGCAACCCGGCGACGTCGTCGTCTTCAAGGGCCCGTCGGAGTCGTGGAACGGCGCCTGGGTGTCGCCCCGATCGACGAACCCGATGATGCACAAGGCGCAGGATGCGCTGTCGTGGTTCGGGTTCGCGCCTCCGGACGAGAACAACCTCGTGAAGCGGGTCATCGCGACCGGCGGTCAGACGGTCGAATGTCGCAACGACGAGGGCGTCGGTGTGAAGGTCAACGGTCGCCCGTTGCGCGAGCCCTACATCGACATGAAGCTCCAGGAGGAGACGGTCGCGTCGTTCGGGCCCGGTGTCGCCGGGCCGGGTGACCAGGTACCTCCGTGTCTCGGGCCGGATTTCGGTCCGATCACCGTGCCCGAGGGCAATGTGTGGGTCATGGGTGACAACCGACTGAACTCGCAGGACTCGCGTTACCACGTCGAGGACCAGTACCAGGGCACCGTCCCGGTCAGCGATATCCGCGGCAAGGTCCGGTTCATCATCTACCCCTTCTCGCGGATCGGTGGTGTCGGTTCGTTCAATCCGCAGCAGGGGTGAGACAGCTGTGACGACTCGATGGCCACCCCGCTCACCCGTCCGCCGTGCCGCGGGCCTGCGGACGTTCGAATTCGCCCTGCACCGGCAGGGTCTGGGGCCCGTGGCGGGGGTCGACGAAGCCGGCCGCGGAGCGTGCGCGGGCCCGCTGGTCGTGGCGGCCTGCGTCTTGAAGCCGACGCAGCTCGTCTCCCTCGCCGACCTCGACGACTCGAAACGTCTGACCGAGCGCACCCGCGAGGAGCTGTACCGCTCGGTGACGCGCTACGCGCAGAGCTGGAGTGCGGTGATCATCGAAGCCGCCGAGATCGATCGCATCGGCATCCACGTCGCGAACATCGAGGGCATGCGCCGGGCGGTGGCCGCCCTCGACGTGAAACCGGGGTACGTGCTGTCCGACGGTTTCGCGGTGCCGGGACTGACGGCGCCGTCCCTGCCCGTGATCGGAGGAGACGGGGCGGCCGCGTGCATCGCCGCCGCCAGCATCATCGCCAAGGTCACCCGAGACCGCATCATGGTCGCCATGGACGACGACCTGCCCGGGTACGACTTCGCCATCCACAAGGGCTACAGCACGGCGTTGCACATGTCGCGCATCGACGCCGCCGGCCCCTCACCACAACACCGCATGTCGTACCGTAATGTCGCGGCACGTGTGGTCACCAGCGCAAACGACAACAGGGATAGGCTGACAGGATGAGTGCTGAGGATCTCGAGAAGTACGAAACCGAGATGGAACTCTCTCTGTACCGCGAGTACAAGGACATCGTCGGGCAGTTCACCTATGTGGTGGAGACGGAGCGGCGCTTCTACCTCGCCAACGCGGTCGAGATGATCCCGCGCAACACCGATGGCGAGGTCTACTTCGAACTCCGCATGAGCGATGCCTGGGTGTGGGACATGTACCGCCCGGCGCGGTTCGTCAAGCAGGTCCGCGTGATCACGTTCAAGGACGTCAACATCGAGGAACTCGAGAAGTCGGAACTCCGCCTGCCCGACGAGCCCTGACCACGCGCAATCTGTTGACAACGCCCTGATCGTTCACAGATCAGGGCGTTGCTCGCTTTCGGACGGTCGACGAAATCGGTTCTGCGCGAATCTGATCGGCATGAGTGCACAAGCGCGCGACCATCCTCGCCCCGATCGCCGCGGTCATATCGGCCGGCTCGGTGAGGACGTGGCCGCGGATTACGCTATATCGCTGGGCTGGACTGTCCTGGAGCGCAATTGGCGTACCCGCTATGGCGAACTGGATCTGGTGGCCGCGGATGGGTCGGTCCTGGTGATCGTCGAGGTCAAGACTCGCGCGAGCCGCACGTACGACGATCCGGTCATGGCGGTCACGCCGACGAAGCTCGCCCGGATGCGCCGACTCGCCGGGATGTGGCTGGCGGCGCAGGACCGACGATGGTCGCAGATCCGGTTCGACGTCGTCAGCGTGCGCCTCGACCAGGCCGCTCCCGACGATCTGGCTCGCGCGCAGGTGCGGCATCACCAGGGTGTGCACGTGTGAGCCCGGGTGTCAGAGCTTGCTCAGATCGGTCCGGATCAGCATCACGTTGTAGTCGCTCCATCGCGACGCGTTGAAGTAGAGCTCCTTCGAATCCCCCTGCAGCGCGGGGGAGTTGGGGAGCATCATCGGTCCGTAGACGACGAGCGCACCTCGGGGCACGATGGTCTTCGGTGCACTCCACGGGCCTTCGGGATGATCGGCGGTGCGCAGCGTGATGTCGTTGTCGCCATCGAGCATGACGTATTTCTCGAGGTACGGGCTCCAGGCGACCGAGAGTTCGGTGACCGGTTGTCGGACGACGACCGCCGAGCCGTCGTCGGGGATCGCGGCGATGTCGTCCACCCAGCCGCGACTCTTCCCGGCCCAGTACTCGTACGCGTCGAGGTCGAGGATGTCCGTGGGTTTGAACCGCGCGAGGAAGGCGGCGCCGAATCGTCCGTTCGGGGTACCGAACTGGTAGACGTACTCGGCTTCGGGTGTCCCGGGCCGGCCGCGGACGTACGCGTTCTGCTGGAACTTGCCGTTGTTGAACTCGATCGGCCGGAACTCGCCGGGCAGTCGGAGCGAGACCGGAGCATTGATGAGGATCGTGTCCTGATCGGTGACCCAGGTCTGGCCGTTGTCGTCGGAATGGGCGATCGCCGAGAAGTTGGTGACCCAGTTGCCCGGCGAACCCCACGAGCGCACCGACATGTAGTTGATGTACTGGCGGAAGCCGTCGCCGTGCGGGAGAGAGATCGCCGCCGTCGGGATCGTGGTGACCTCGACGTTGGAGATGCCGAGCGACGGGATCAGTTCCTGCGCGTAGTTCGGTTGACCGGGCGCGATCACCGAACCCGACGTCACGTCGCCGGCGCGACCGGCCGGGACGGAGAGTCCGTTCGCGAGGTTGTCGTCGTCGGTGCGGAGCAGCACGTTGTGCCGCCACTGCTGTCCCGGCTCGTTGCAGTTGCCGAAGGTGTCTCCGAAGGCCATCAGCGTCTGGCCGCGGCCGTTGTCCCAGGAGACGCCGAGATCGGTGCCGCCGATACCGAACCGGCTGAATGTGCGGTTGGCGCTGAGCGGGCCCGTGACCCATCCGACGGTGCGGGATTTGGAACCGACATAGGGGATCAACGGCCGCTGCGGTCCCGGGTTCGGAATCGAGCTGCCCGACGAGCCCTCCGACCCGCTGGAGCCACTCGAGCCGCTGGAACCGCTGGACCCGAAGCCCAGGAAGCTCGAGCCCGTGCTCGCGTTGCCGCACGGCGCGGCGTGCGCGACGCCGGCACCGGTCGTCAGCGCGACCGCGGTGCCGCTGAAGGCGATGACCCCGGCGAGGGCCAGTCGGACACTCGTGGTGAGACGGCTAGACACGCGCGTCCTCCAGTTACTCTTGCGACAGAAGTGATTGACGTGACTATTGTTACTGGAGTTACATGCGGATCGCGCGGTCCGCGGGGTCACGATCTGGTGTCGAGGGGCGTTCGTCCGCAGGATGGGAGCACGTTGGGACCCTCCGATTCGGCAGGTACGAACGTCCGTGTCGGCCAACTTCTCGGTGCGCCGATGTATGACCGCGGCGAGGTCCTCCATGCCGGTTCTGTGGTCCCTGCGTCGCCAGGCGTATATGGCTGGTGGTTCCAACGCCCGCCCTCCCACCTCATGGACGTGTCGTACTGCCGGAGCCGAGATGGCATGACACTCCCATATGTCGGCATCAGCCCCAGGAGACCCTCCGCGTCGGGCGGTCAGTCGGCAGAATCTCCGTCGTCGGCTGCGAACGCACTACCGAGGACGAGCGTCGACGTCGACTCCGCGCCTCAGTCTCGGTGTTCTCCTGGCTGATGAGCTCGGCATCCAGCTCGCCCTACACGGGACGAAAAGGCATTTCGGCGTCGGCGAGCCGGTCCTCAGTGAGTGGATGGGTGACAACACCCGGGTCTCGTGGTTGGCAGTCGACGAACCTTGGCTGGTCGAGGAAGCACTGATCCGCCAGCTGGATGTGCCGCCGAATCTAGAAGGTAACTCGCACAACCCCTTTTACCGCGACCTCAAGCTGGCCCGGGCTCGGGCTGCAGCTTCGGCGACGTCCTAGCGCACGAAGAACCGCTTCTCGGACCTCGTCCGTGACTGCCAGCCGACACGTTCGAGCTCCGGTGTCTCGGAGTCGTGGGCGGGGTAGCCGACACACAGGTAGGCGACAAGCTTCCAGGCCGGCGGTACCGCAAGTGCCTCGGAAACCTCCTCGGGTTCGAGGATGGACACCCACCCCACCCCGACGCCTCGGGCCCGCGCCGCCAGCCAGAGTGTGGAGATCGCGGTGACGACCGAATACTCCAGCGTCTCAGGCACTGTCTGTCGGCCGAGTCCCCGGCCCTGCTCGACACCGGGCTCGCAGAATACGGCGAGGTGGACGGGAGCATCGTCGAGACCGGCTAGCTTGAGCGACGAATACAGCTGTGCGCGTTCGGCCGGATAACCGTCCAGCGCGTCGGCATTGCAGCGAGTGAAGCTGTCGCGCACCGATTGCCGGGCTTCGGTGGACCGGACCTCGACCCAGCGCCACGGTTGGCTGTTGCCCACGGACGGAGCCAGTTCGGCTGCGTCGAGGATGTCGGGGAGCACGTGGGGTTCGAGTGGTTCGCGGCGGAAGCAACGGACGTCGCGTCGCCATCGGAGTAGTCGGTCGAGATCGCCGACGAACGCATCGTCGAATGTTCCGTCGTCCATCGGTTGTCGAGCCTAGTCGGGCTGCTGTGAACGGTGGTGCACAACCGCGAGGTCATCCACAGATCGGCTGTGTGAGTGGTTCGGCGCCGCGCGCCACGCGTGTTCCCGGCGAGACTGTGCCCATGTTGGGGCAAACACAGGCGGTGGGGCTCAATGCCTTTGTCGCGCAGGTCGTCGACGTGCAGGCGAGTGTGAGTTCGGGTCTGCCGGGGTTCGCGGTGACGGGTAATCCGGATTCGTCGGTTCGGGAGGCGCGGGATCGGGTGCGGGCTGCGATCAAGAACTCCGGGTTCAGTTTTCCCGAGTTGAAGGTGACGGTGGCGTTGTCGCCGGCGGACATGCCGAAGATCGGTCCGGGGTTCGATCTGTCGATGGCCGTGTCCATTCTGGCTGCCACGCAACAGGTGTCGGCGGAGAAGTTGTCGTCGACGGTTTTTCTGGGCGAGCTCGGTCTGGATGGCACCGTGCGGCCGATCCGCGGGGTGTTGCCGGCGGTGATCGCGGCGCGGCAGGAGGGGTATCGACGGGCGGTGGTGCCGATCGAGACCGTCGCCGAGGCGGCGCTCGTCGAGGGGATGGACGTCGGTGGAGCGAGCAGTCTGAAAGAGGTGACGCAGTGGCTGGCGGGTGACAACGTGCTCGACACGGTGCATGCGGCGGCGACGACGCACGCGCCGCCGGTTCCCGACATGGCCGACGTGGTCGGGCAGCACGAGGCCCGGCACGCGCTGGAGATCGCCGCCGCGGGAGCTCATCACGTCCTGATGACCGGATCGCCGGGGATCGGCAAGACGATGCTCGCGCGGCGGCTGCCGGGCATTCTGCCGTCGCTGGGTCTGGAGGACTCGTTGGAGGTGACGGCGATCCATTCCCTGGTGGGGGAGTTGTCGCCCGGACGTCCGCTGATCACCGAACCGCCGTTCGTCGCCCCGCACCACAGCTCATCGATCACAGCCCTGCTCGGTGGCGGTACCGGTTTCGCCCGGCCGGGCGCGGCGTCCAAGGCGCATCGAGGAGTGCTGTTCCTCGACGAGTGCGCCGAGATGAGTGTCAAGTCGCTCGAATCCCTGCGGGAACCCCTCGAGGACGGCGAGGTCCGGGTGCCCCGGCGTGACGGCATGGCGGTCTATCCCGCGCGCTTTCAGCTGATCCTCGCGGCGAACCCGTGTCCGTGCGCGCCCGCCCACGACGTCGACTGCGTCTGCACGGCCGTCGTGCGGCGGCGCTATCTGGGCAAGCTGTCCGGACCGCTGCTGGACCGCGTGGACATCCGCGTGCGGATGGACCCACCGGGCAACACCGCGCTGATGAGCGGTGCCGGGGAGTCGAGTGCCGACGTCCGCGCCCGCGTCACCGCCGCACGCGCCACCGCGATCGAGCGGTGGTCGGAATTCGGGTGGCGCACCAATGCCGAGGTTCCCGGGTCCGCGCTGCGGCAGCGGTTCCGGCTGCCGCCCGACGTGCTGCGGCCCATCGAACTGTTCCTCCGAGACGGCCGCGTGACCGCCCGCGGTGCCGATCGCGCTCTGCGGCTGGCATGGACCCTCAGCGATCTGAGCGGGTCCGGGCGTCCCGTCGAAGACGATGTCGCACAAGCACTTCTGTACCGAGACCGAGGAGCGACCTGGTGATCTCCGCCCATCCGTCGGAACCCCGGTCGCCGGAATCCATCGCCTGGGCCTATCTGGCGCGGGTCGCCGAACCGCCGTGCGCCGCGGTCATCGCGCTCGTCGACGACATCGGTCCGGTCGAGGCGGCCGCGGCGATCCGCCGACGCACCGTGCCCGGCGGCCACGAGGCGGTGCTCGCCGCCACTGATGCCCGGAGCGAATCCGACTGTGCGATCGATGATCTGGACACCGCCGAGCGGATCGGTGCGCGCCTGGTGACCCGTGCCGATCCGGAGTGGCCGGCCTGGTCGCTGCTGGCGCTGGGGCAGGCCGACACGGCCGCTCGTGGAGGTGAACCGCTCGCCCTGTGGGTGCGCGGTCCGGCCCGGCTCGACGACCTCGCCGCTGCGTCGGTCGCGTTGATCGGGTCCCGTGCCGCGTCGTCGTACGGCGAACACGTCACGCAGACGCTCGCGTCGGGGTTGTCGGCCCAGGGTTTCGCGGTGCTGTCCGGCGGGGCGTTCGGCATCGACGGCGCCGCTCACCGCGCGGTCGTCGCGGCGGGCGGGGTGACCGCGGCGGTGATGGCGTGTGGGATCGACCGCGACTATCCGGCGTCACACTCGTCGCTGCTGACCGCGATCGCGCGTACGGGCGCGGTGATCAGCGAGTACCCGCCCGGGACGACAGCGGCGAAACATCGATTTCTCACCCGGAACCGACTGGTCGCCGCGATGAGCGGCGCGACCGTGGTCATCGAGGCCGGGCGACGGTCCGGCGCGGCGAACACTGCGGCATGGGCGCGCAAGCTCGGCCGGCCGCTGGGAGCCGTTCCCGGTCCCGTCACCTCGGCGACCTCGGTGGGATGCCACCGGATGATCGCCGACGAGCTCGCCGTGCTGGTGTCCGACGTCGCGTCGGTGGTCAACCTGGTACGACCCGACGGTGGGGGCGACATCGGCCGCGGCCGCGCGAAACCGACCGACGCGCTCGACGCCGAGCAACTACGGGTCCACGACGCCATTCCCGGCCGGGGTGGAGTGGGGATCGACGAGATCGCGTTCGCCGCCGGCCTCGACATCGGAACCGTCCGCGCGGCGCTCGCGCACCTCGACATCAAGGGGTATGTGGAGAACGTGGACGGACGATGGCGGCTGGCGTGACCTCAGCGGCGGGTGAGGACGTCGATGATGACATGCAGATCCTCGACCGTCGCCTCGTTCAGACGGCCATGAGCATGGACGTAACCGATTCCCGCGTACAGAAGCGTCGTCGCGCGAGCGTGTGCCTCGGCCTCCGAGAACCCGAGTTCGCGCATGGCCGAGATCGCGATCGAGAAGATCCGGCAGTCGAGTGCATCGACCGAGTTCGCGATCGACTCGTCCGTCTGGGCCCAGCGGCGCAGGGCGGACTCCATCGCCCAGCGGCGAGGATCCGACAGCAGGCGCGCCATCCCTTCGACCCGTTCGACCGGTGGTAGGGCTTCCAGTGCCTCGATCCGGTCGGCCGCCGCCGACTGTGCCCGTCGGCAGTGTTCGGCGAGCGCGGTCTTCAGCGCCCCGATGTCGGTGAAGTGCCAGTAGAAGCTGCCCTTGGTCACACCGAGGCGCGCACTGAGGCGCGAGATCTTGAGGGTGTCGATCCCGTCGTCGACCAGGATCTGGGTCGCGGCCTCCAGCCAGTCGTCCACACTGAGCCGCGAGCCGCGGCGCGGGGTGGACTGGTCCACGGGCTGATCCGGCATGGAGTCACCTCTGGTCGGGTCTCGCGACGTCTGACTTTAGGAATGGCAAAGTCTCGAATTCACATCGCTTGATCGATAGAAAACCTTACAACCGCGGATGGGTGGTTCGCCGCTCTAAAGCTAAGGGTGGCCTAATCTCGTAGGCGTAGGGTTGACCCGAAAGGGAGGTTCGATGGCGAAACGCGTGAACACGATGACGGTGCTACGGAGAGAGCGGATCAGCCCGCATTTCGTACGCCTGTACCTGGGCGGGGAGGGGTTCGACGACTTCCTACCGGCGCTGGGCAAGTCCGGGGAACCCGACACCGACATGTATGTGAAGTTCGTCTTCGCCCCGCCGGGTGTCAGCTATCCCGAACCGTTCGATCTCCAGGAGATCCGTACGAACGAGGCGCCCGAGCGGCAACCCGTGTTGCGTACCTACACGGTGCGCCGGATCGACGCGGAGGCCCGCGAGCTCGTCGTCGACTTCGTCGTGCACGGCACCGAGGGCATCGCCGGCCCCTGGGCGGCCTCGGTGGAGCCGGGCGAGACGATCCGCTTCATCGGGCCGGGCAGTGGCTACCGTCCGCGATCCGATGCCCCCTGGCATCTCATGGCGTGCGACGAGGCGGGTCTCCCCGCGGTGGCCGCCGCACTCGAAGCCCTTCCCGCCGACGCCGTCGCCAAGGTCTTCATCGAGGTCGCCGGCCCCGACGACGAACTCGACCTCGACGCACCCGCCGGGGCGCAGGTCTCCTGGGTGCACCGCGGCGGACCCGCGGCGGACGTCGACGATTCGCTCGCCGGTGACAACGGCCCGCTGATCGCGGCCGTGCGCGCGACGGAATGGCTCGACGGCGAACCGCACGTGTTCATCCACGGAGAGGCGCAGGCGGTCATGCACAACCTGCGTGCCTACATCCGCAAGGAACGCGGCGTGAGTGCGGCCAACGCCTCGATCTCCGGGTACTGGCGGCGCGGCCGGACCGAGGAGGGGTTCCGGCAATGGAAGGCCGACCTGCGGGCCGAGGAGGAGGCCGTCGGCGCCCAGGGCTGAGGCCCACAGGCCGGACAGGCACCGATTCGGCCACGACGCCGCGTGTGCGGTTGCACTCGGGTGCCCGACGGGGTGAGGTCGTGACCATGCTCGACGACTTCGCCGATCACCTGCGCCTGGAGAAAGGGCGCAGCGAGCACACGATCCGCGCCTATGTCGGTGGGGCTCGCGCCCTCGTCTCGTTCGCCGGTGCCCGCGGAATCGCGGTGGCCGACATCGATCTCCCGCTGCTGCGGGCCTGGCTCGCGGAACTGACCCGGCGCGGCGCCGCGCGCACGACCGTGGCCCGGCAGGTCTCCGCGGCGAAGACGTTCTGCGCGTGGGCGGTCCGCGAGGGCTACCTGGCGGCCGACCCGTCACAGCGGTTGAAGGCTCCCAAGGCGCACCGGACCCTGCCCGCCGTACTGGCCCCCGCCCAGGCAGAAGCCGCGATCGCGGCCACCGGAGTGGATCGTGCCCCCGACGACCCGATCGCCCTGCGGGACCGGGTCATCCTGGAGTTGTTGTACGCCAGCGGAGTTCGAGTGGGGGAGTTGTGCGGGCTGGACGTCGGCGACGTCGACGCCGGGCGACGGGTGGTGCGGGTGATCGGCAAAGGCGACAAGGAACGGTCGGTCCCCTACGGAGAGCCCGCCGCACGCGCGATCGACGCCTGGCTGCGTTCCGGACGCCCGGCCCTGGTGACCGACGCGTCCGGACCAGCCTTGCTGCTGGGTGCCCGCGGGGGACGGCTCGACCAGCGGATGGCGCGCTCGGTCGTGTCACGCGCGGTCGAGGCGAGCGGAGGCCCGGCGACCGGGCCACACGGACTCCGGCACAGCGCCGCCACTCATCTGCTCGAGGGTGGTGCCGACCTGCGCGTCGTCCAGGAACTGCTCGGACACTCGTCGCTCGCCACGACGCAGATCTACACGCATGTGAGCGTCGAACGTCTGCGTGCCGTCCATCGACAGGCGCACCCGCGAGCGTGACCGCCGTCAGTCGACCGGTTTGAGCCGGACGCGCACGGCCCCGAGCAGACCCAGCGGGTCCAGGTAGTCCGCCGCACGTCCGCTGCCGCGTCGGGCGCCCCAGTGCAGGCAGGCGGGCACCGGGCATCCCGGATGACCGGTCGTCACGGTCCCGATGACCTCACCCCGCGAGACGTGATCACCCGCGTCGACACTCGCCTCCACCGGCTCGTACGTCGTGGTCACGCCGTCCGGATGGGACACCGAGACCACCGGCCGGCCGGCGACCGTTCCCGCGAAGCGCACGCGACCGGCGCCCGCCGCGCGGACGGTCTGGCCGGGCCCGGCCGCGAGGTCGACGCCCCGGTGGCCGGGTTGCCATCGCTTCTCGGGCTCGTCGTAGGCGGTCACCACGGTGGGCCGGGGCGACAACGGCGCCGCGTACCCACCGACGGACGCAGCGGCGGGGACCGGACCGACGACGCAGAGGACAGTCGGCAGGAACGCGGCGAGGACACGCGGTGATCGGGATGGCACGCTGATTGGACGCAGCGGAAGCCGGATGGGATCCGCCCACAACCGTCTCCGACTGCATCACCACAACCGTCTCCGACGTGGTCGAAGGCGTTTTGGTGTTCCATCCGTCGCGGCGTAAACTCTCCCACGCACCTCATCGCCCGTTGATGAGGTGACTTCGCGCGCCTGCACTCAGGTCTGTGACGCTCCGGGCTTTGACGCCCTGACCAGCGCAGTCGAGAAACACACGCCAAGTCAGCAGTCCCGGAACGGCCCATGCCGTCTCGGGTGGCACTCGGCCGCAGGCGCCAGGGTCGGTACCGACGGTACCGACGACAACTGCGAGAAAAGGACGATCATGGCTGTCGTGACCATGAAGCAGCTGCTGGACAGCGGCGCACACTTCGGGCACCAGACCCGCCGTTGGAACCCGAAGATGAAGCGATTCATCTTCACCGACCGCAACGGCATCTACATCATCGATTTGCAGCAGACGCTGACCTACATCGACAAGGCGTACGAGTTCGTCAAGGAGACCGTCGCCCACGGCGGCACCATCCTCTTCGTCGGCACCAAGAAGCAGGCACAGGAATCGATCGCGGCGGAGGCGACCCGTGTCGGCATGCCGTACGTCAACCAGCGCTGGCTCGGTGGCATGCTCACCAACTTCTCGACCGTCCACAAGCGCCTGCAGCGCCTGAAGGAGCTCGAGACCATGGAGCAGACCGGCGGTTTCGAGGGACGCACCAAGAAGGAAATCCTCATGCTCACGCGTGAGAAGAACAAGCTCGAGCGCACCCTCGGCGGTATCCGCGACATGGCCAAGGTTCCGTCGGCCGTGTGGGTCGTCGACACCAACAAGGAGCACATCGCCGTCGGCGAGGCGCGCAAGCTGAACATCCCGGTCATCGCGATCCTGGACACCAACTGCGATCCCGACCTCGTCGACTACCCGATCCCGGGCAACGACGACGCCATCCGCAGCGCAGCACTGCTCACCCGCGTCGTGGCCTCGGCCGTGGCCGAGGGTGTCCAGGCCCGTGCCGGCGCCGCCAGTGGCGACGCCAAGCCCGAGGCCGGCAGTGGCGAACCGCTGGCAGAGTGGGAGCAGGAACTGCTGACCCAGGCTGCGGCACCGGCCGGCGACGCCGCCGCGACCGACGCCCCGGCTGCTCAGTAGTCCCGACTGCTCGCAGTCCGGTCCCCAACACTTTCTCTAAGGAGGCTCGCCGACGATGGCGAACTACACCGCAGCTGATGTGAAGCGTCTCCGTGAGCTCACCGGCTCTGGAATGCTCGACTGCAAGAACGCGCTGGCCAACAACGACGGCGATTTCGACAAGGCCGTCGAAGAGCTGCGTATCAAGGGCGCCAAGGACGTGGGCAAGCGCGCCGAGCGCTCCACGGCCGAGGGCCTGGTCGCGGCCAAGGGCGGCGCGCTCATCGAGATCAACTCCGAGACCGACTTCGTCGCGAAGAACGGTGAGTTCCAGCAGCTCGCCGATGACATCGTGAACGCGGCGGCCGCGGCGAAGACCAACGACCTCGACGAGCTGAAGAAGGCTCCGCTCGGCGACGGCACCGTGGACGAGGCCGTGGCGGCTCTCTCGGCCAAGATCGGCGAGAAGCTCGAACTCCGTCGCGTGGCCTACTACGACGGCCCGGTGGCCGTGTACCTGCACAAGCGTGCCTCTGATCTGCCTCCGGGCGTCGGCGTGCTGGTGTCCTACACCGGTGAGGGCGAGGCCGCCGAGGAGGCCGCTCGCGGCGCCGCGATGCAGGTCGCCGCGCTCAAGGCGCGCTACGCCACCCGCGACGAGGTCCCCGCGGACGTCGTCGAGAACGAGCGTCGTATCGCCGAGCAGACGGCCAAGGAGGAGGGCAAGCCCGAGCAGGCCCTGCCCAAGATCGTCGAAGGTCGCGTCAACGGCTTCTACAAGGACGTCGTGCTGCTCGACCAGGCCTCGGTCCAGGACTCGAAGAAGTCCGTCAAGGCCCTGCTCGACGACGCCGGTGTGACCGTCAAGGCCTTCACCCGGTTCGAGGTCGGCCAGGCCTGATCGAACGCGTTCCACATCGCCCCGTCTCCGTCCAGGAGACGGGGCGATGTGCGTTCACGGGGTCCGTCGCGTCCGCAGAGCGGCGGCGAGTGCCCCGATCGCCACGGCGACGAGACCCAGCATCATCAAGGTCGTCTTCAGCGCGGCCAGGAAAGTCCGAGCGGTCACCGACCGGGCCGCATCCTGAGTCCAGGGCCGTGCCTGCGCGGCGACCGCGGCGACCGCCGGCGACGTCGGTCCGCCCGCGCAGGCGGGCGCCGGTCGCTCCGGATGTGCGGACCGCAGCTGATCGCTCGCGCAGGATGCGAAACGATCGGCGACCGCCCCGTGCAGCACCGGGCGAACCGGTGACTCCGACAGCGACGCAACGAGTTCGGCTCTCACCGCCGGAACCGTCTCGCTCGTCTGGCCGGCGACCTGACCGAAGAAGAAGAGGGTGACGACCGCCAGCCCGATCGAGGCGCCGATCTGCTGAACAGTGGGGATCGTCCCGGTTGCCGTGCCCACCGTGGCTTCGGTCGTGTCGGACAGGATCACGGCCTGCAGCGGTGCGATGAACACACCCGTCCCCAGACCGCCGAGTACGAGGGGACCGAGGATGCCGGGCACCGGCAGGGTCTCCGCAGCCGGTTCGATGATCATCGCGAGCCAGACGAATCCGGCTCCGACGGCGACGGATCCGGCCATCAGGGTGTGCGGTGCGGTGACGCGGGCGACCACGCGTGGTGAGGCGAGTGAGCCGACCGCGGCGCCGATCGCGAAGGGCAGGGCCAGCATCCCGGTCCGGAATGCCGAGTAGCCGAGTCCGAACTGAGCCGAGATCGACACGGTGAAGAAGAACCCGGCGAACACGCTGAAGAACAGGAGCGACAGGAGAAGCCCGATCTACGTCTCGAACGGATCCGGGATGCCGGGCCGGTACGACACCCTCGACGGCCCCGGCATCGAGGGTAACGGCTCCAAGCTGTTCGACCAGATCGCGGTCGGGGCGGTGATCGAGACCGCCACGGCGCAGTGCACGAGGAACCTCCAGCGGCGGATGCGCGACATCGGTGTGCCGGCGACGTTCCACCTCTACGAGGGCGGGACCCATGCGTGGCCGTACTGGCAGGACGAACTGCATCGTGCCTGGCCGCAGTTCGAGGCGGCCCTACGCGGCTGAATCCCCAGGGCACCCTCGCGCGGCGCGCACGACGCGTATCGCGGGTCGGTTCCGGTGACGACGTACGATAGTTCACCGAACCGACGAGTGAGGAAGCCGATGAGTGAAGCGTCCGACCCCATCCGGCGGGATGGATTCCGTAGGGTCTTGCTGAAGTTGGGCGGCGAGATGTTCGGTGGCGGCGAAGTCGGGCTCGACCCCGACGTCGTGGGTACCGTCGCCGACCAGATCGCCGACGTCGTCAATTCCGGTGTCCAGGTCGCCGTCGTGATCGGCGGTGGCAACTTCTTCCGCGGCGCCGAGCTCCAGCAACGAGGGCTCGACCGAAGCCGCTCGGACTACATGGGCATGCTCGGCACGGTCATGAATTGCCTTGCGCTGCAGGACTTCCTGGAGAAGCGAGGGATCTCGACCCGGGTGCAGACCGCCATCACGATGGGGCAGGTCGCCGAGCCGTATCTCCCGTTGCGTGCCCAGCGGCACCTGGAGAAGGGCCGCGTCGTCATCTTCGGCGCCGGCATGGGGATGCCGTACTTCTCCACCGACACCACCGCGGCCCAGCGTGCGCTGGAGATCAAGGCCGAGGTGGTCCTGATGGCCAAGGCGGTCGACGGCGTGTACGACGCCGACCCGCGCACCAACCCCGACGCCACCCTCTTCACCGAGATCACTCACCGCGAGGTGCTCGACAAGGAGCTCAAGGTCGCCGACGCGACGGCCTTCAGCCTGTGTATGGACAACAAGATGCCGATCTTGGTGTTCAATTTGCTCCAGCAGGGCAATATCGCCCGTGCGGTCGCAGGCGACCGCATCGGCACCCTGGTCAGCACCTGAACCGGCGCCTGACCCCGAGATCGACGAGAACACCGACCGAACGGAACAAGGACGAAGATGATCGACGACGCGTTGCTCGACGCCGAGGAGAAGATGGAGAAGGCGGTCAACGTCGCCAAGGAGGACATGGGCTCCATCCGCACCGGGCGGGCGAACCCGGCCATGTTCAACAAGGTCAACATCGAGTACTACGGCTCGATGACCCCCGTGACCCAGGTCGCGAGCATCAACACGCCCGAACCGCGACTCGTCGTGATCAAGCCGTATGAGGCGTCGACGCTGCGCGACATCGAGACCGCGATCCGCAACTCCGACCTCGGGGTCAATCCGACCAACGACGGCACGATCATCCGGGTCGCCGTCCCGCAGCTCACCGAGGAGCGTCGCCGCGATCTGGTCAAGCAGGCCAAGGGCAAGGGCGAGGACGCGAAGGTCGCGATCCGCAACGTGCGCCGCAAGGCCGCCGACGAGCTCAAGCGCATCCAGAAGGACGGCGAGGCCGGCGAGGACGAGGTGTCGCGCGCCGAGAAGGAACTGGACAAGACCACGGCGACCTACGTGCACCAGATCGACGACTTGGTCAAGCACAAAGAAGACGAATTGCTCGAGGTGTGAACGAGGTTCCGCAACGGGGCGGTGAGAAGAAGTCGCGCGCCGGCCGCGACCTGCCGGCCGCGATCGCGGTCGGCGGCACGCTCGGTATCAGCATCATCGCGATCCTGATCTTCGTCCCGAAGGTCTGGTACGGCCTCGTGGCGGTAGCGTTCGCGGTCGCCACCTGGGAGGTCATCAAGCGCCTCCGCACCGGTGGCTATGACGTCGCCCTCTGGCCGCTGCTCATCGGCGGCCAGGCCATCATCTGGGCGAGCTGGCCCTGGGGTCCGACCGGAGCCCTCGTCGCCTTCGTTGCGACGGCCCTGGTGTCGATGGTGTGGAAGCTCCTCGGGCAGGGCATCGACAAGGCGCCGGTCAACTACCTCCGCGACCTCGCCGTCACCGTGTTCGTGCTGGCGTGGTTGCCGCTGCTCGCGTCGTTCGGCGCCCACCTGGTGGTACAGGACGACGGGGCTGCCCGAGTGGCCACGCTGATGGTCGTCGTGGTGTGCTCCGACGTCGGCGGCTATGCCGCGGGCGTGATGTTCGGCAAGCACCCAATGGCGCCGGCGATCAGTCCGAAGAAGTCCTGGGAAGGCATGGTGGGCTCGCTCGTCGTCGGCACTGTCGGTGCCGTCGGCTGCGTGGTGTTCCTGCTCGAGAGCCACTGGTGGATCGGCATCATCCTGGGGCCGGTCCTGGTGGTTTGCGCGACCCTCGGCGATCTCGTCGAATCCCAGGTGAAGCGCGATCTCGGGATCAAGGACATGGGCACGCTGCTGCCCGGCCACGGTGGCATCATGGACCGGCTCGACAGCCTGCTGCCGTCGGCGTTCGTGGTGTGGGTCGTGCTCACCGCGCTGCTCTGAGCACGGGCCACGGCGGCGCCGAACGCTACTTGGCTGCCTTCTTCAGCGCGCGCCGCAGTTGCAGCATCCGCAGGCCGCCCACGAGCGCGACGACCAGTGCACCGGCGATGGCCGCGATCAGCAGGCTGACCCCGAGGGGCAGGTTGACCTCCCAGAACAGCAAGTCGATGGTCTGCGACTGGAGGTTCTGCACGATGAAGACGAGCAACAGGACCAGGATGATCGCGCCGATCACCACGCCGAACCAGGTGGCGCGCGTCCGCGTGTGCTCCACGTCGGCGACCGTGCGGCGGAGACGATCGCGATGGTCCGGGTCAGGGGCGTGCTGCTCCGGGGTGTGCGCGTGACCGGTCGCCGGTGGCGGTGACCCGGCGGGCTGTTCGCCCCACGCCGGTACCGAACCCGTGTGCCGTCGGTCCTCGGGTGTCGTCATCACTTCATCATGACATGCGACAATGGCGAAATGACCTCATTGCCACTTGTGTTCGACGCGCCCAAGCGTGGGCGGCCGCCGACACACTTCGCCGACCTCGACCCCGCCGGTCGCGTCGCGGCGCTGGCCGACCTGGGGCTGCCGAAGTTCCGGGCCGATCAACTGGCCCGCCAGTACTATGCGCGCCTCAACGGTGACGTCGACGAGATGACGGATCTGCCGGCGGCGTCGCGCGAATCGGTGCGGGACAAGCTCTTCCCGCAGCTGCTCACCCCGGTCCGGCACATCTCCTGCGACGACGACTCCACCCGCAAGACGCTCTGGCGCCTGCACGACGGCACGCTCCTCGAGAGCGTCCTCATGCGCTACACCGATCGCAACACGCTGTGCATCTCGAGCCAGGCGGGCTGCGGCATGGCCTGCCCGTTCTGTGCCACCGGGCAGGGCGGACTGGACCGCAACCTGTCGACCGCCGAGATCGTCGATCAGGTGCGGGCCGCGGCCCGCGCGCTGCGCGACGGGGAACTCGGCGAGCCCGGACGCCTGTCGAACGTCGTGTTCATGGGTATGGGTGAGCCGCTGGCCAACTACAAGCGCGTGGTCAGCGCCGTCCGGCAGATCACTTCGCCGGCGCCGGAGGGCCTCGGGATCTCCGCCCGCTCGGTGACCGTGTCGACCGTCGGTCTCGCGCCGTCGATCCGCCGTCTCGCCGACGAGGGGCTCGCGGTGACGCTCGCCGTCTCGCTTCACACGCCCGACGACGAACTGCGCGACACCCTCGTCCCGGTCAACAACCGGTGGTCGGTCGCCGAGGTGCTCGAGGCGGCCCGCTACTACGCCGACACCACCGGACGGCGCGTCTCCGTCGAGTACGCACTCATCCGCGACGTCAACGACCAGCCCTGGCGGGCCGACCTGCTGGGGGAGAAGCTGCACCGGGCCCTCGGGTCACTCGTTCATGTGAATCTCATCCCGCTGAACCCGACGCCGGGTTCGGAATGGGACGCCAGTCCCAAACCGGTCGAACGCGAGTTCGTACGCCGGGTCCGCGAACAAGGGGTCTCGTGCACCGTTCGCGACACGCGCGGGCAGGAGATCGCCGCTGCCTGTGGACAGCTGGCGGCCGAAGAGCGCTGAGACCTCGATGTGCCGGACAGGGACCGGCTCAGACGGCGCAGACGACAAACGCCGAGCGGATCACCGCTCGGCGTTTGTCGTAGATGTGGCGAGGTGGCCGGTCAGGACCACTTTCCGCGGTTCATCCACCATCCGCGCACGGCGAAGAACAGGGTGCCCGCGGCGAAGGCGATGAGATACAGGTCCTCGATGCGTCCGGTGTGGTTGCCGATGATCATCGCGAGTAGGAACAGCGCGAAGAAGATGGCCGCACCGTAGAAGGTCTTGGTTGCCGCTCCGTGCCAGCCGAACCGGGCGGACGGGGCATCGGCGGGCTCGCGACGCCAGCCGGTGTCGATGACCTCGACTTCGCCATGCCCTCCATCGCCGTGCCCCACAGTGTGCTCAACATCGGTGCTTGCCACAGCCACTCCTCACAGCGCGGACGTCAGATGTCTGACGATCGGTAGTAGTTCTCCGAGCAGCATAGCGGCACCCCCCGCGCGCAGGTCGGTCCGGTGTCACCGGCGGCGGTTCGTCGACGAGGATGGTCCAGAATGGGTGCGTGCCCACACGCGTGCTGATTCTCGGCTCCACCGGTTCCATCGGCGTCCAGGCTCTCGAGGTGATCGCCGAGCATCCGGATCGTTTCGAGGTCGCCGGTCTGGGTGCCGGCGGGTCGAATCCCGATCTGCTCGCCGATCAGGCCGCCGCGTTCGGCGTGCCGGCCTCGCGAATCGCCGTCGCGGACGCCACGCGGGCGGACGAGCTCACCGAACGCCTCGGCGACCGGGTCCTCGGCGGTGCCGACGCGATGTGCGATCTGATCGACGCCGTCGCCGCGGACACCGGGGTGGATGTGATCCTCAACGCCGTCGTCGGCTCGATCGGTCTGGCGCCCAGCCTCGCCGCACTCCGATCGGGTGCTCGGCTCGCGCTGGCCAACAAGGAGTCGCTCGTGGCGGGCGGGGCACTGGTCCTCGACGCCGCTGCGCCCGGGCAGATCGTCCCGGTCGACTCCGAGCATTCCGCGATCGCACAGTGTCTGCGAGCGGGGACGGCCGCCGAGGTGGACCGACTGGTCCTCACCGCGTCGGGTGGCCCGTTCCGCGGATGGACCCGTGCGCAACTCGAGGACGTCACGCCCGAGCAGGCCGGCCGACATCCCACGTGGTCGATGGGCCCGATGATCACGCTCAACTCCGCGACCCTGGTCAACAAGGCCCTCGAGGTCATCGAGGCGCACCTGCTGTTCGACGTGGACTACGACCGCATCGACGTCACCGTCCACCCGCAGTCGATCGTGCACTCGATGGTGACCTTCGTCGACGGGGCGACGGTGGCGAAGGCCTCACCGCCGTCGATGAAGTTGCCCATCGCCCTGGCCCTGGGATGGCCGGACCGGGTGCCCGGATCGTCGACGGCCTGCGACTTCTCGACGGCGTCGTCGTGGACGTTCGAGCCTGTCGACGACGCGGTGTTCCCGGCGATCGACCTGGCTCGACGCGCCGGTGCGGCGGGAGGCAGCCTGACGGCCGTGTACAACGCCGCCAACGAGGCCGCCGCAGCCGGGTTCTTCGCAGGTGCGATCCGGTTCCCACGCATCGTCGAGGTCATCGAGGACGTGCTCGGCGAGGCAGATCAGTGGCGCCGGACGCCAGGTACTGTGGAAGAGGTCTTCGCCGCCGATCGGTGGGCCCGGGATCGTGCTGCGCAGCTGGTCGCGGCCGCATCCGTCTGATCGGCGGCTGTCGTGAGCGGGTGCGCCCCGTGATCCGGATGGAGTAGGTACGTGAGTTTCGCGATCGGCGTCACGCTGTTCGCCGTGGCGCTGTTGCTGTCGGTCGCCTGGCATGAGTGCGGCCACATGTGGGCCGCGCAGGCGACGGGCATGAAGGTCCGGCGGTACTTCGTCGGCTTCGGTCCCACGATCTGGTCCACCCGGCGCGGCGAGACCGAGTACGGGATCAAGGCGCTGCCGCTCGGCGGTTTCTGCGACATCGCCGGGATGACCCCGCACGAGGAACTGGCCTGGGACGAGAAGGACCGGGCGATGTACAAGCAGAAGGCCTGGAAGCGCCTGGTCGTGCTGTTCGCCGGACCGGCCCAGAACTTCCTGCTCGGTTTCGTCCTCATCATCATCGTCGGCCTGACGTTCGGACTGCCGAACCTCAACCCGGGGTCGACCCCGGCGACAGTCGGCAAAACGCAATGCGTCCCGTCGACCATCACCATCGAGGGCAACAAACAGACCGACGCGCCCTGTGGCGGTACCGGACCCGCGGGTGCCGCCGGGCTGCTCCCCGGTGACGACATCGTGGCGATCAACGGTCAGCCGGTCGGGCAGGCGTCGGATCTGACCCCGGTGATCCGCGAGTCCACCGGCCCGGTCGCGCTGACGGTCGACCGCGACGGTCAGCGACTCGACCTGACGATGACCCCCGAGCCCACCACGGTGACGGCGCGGAACGCCGACGGCACCTCCGAAACCCAGACCTACAACATGGTCGGCATCGCCTACGACGTCCCGCCGAACGTCATCACCTACAGCGGCCTCGAGATCGTGCCCGGCGCGATCGGATTCACCGGCGAACTGGCGGTCGAGACCTGGAACGCGCTGCTGTCCCTGCCGTCGAAGATCGGTGCGCTGTGGACGGCGGTCACCGGCGGTGAGCGCGCCCTCGACACCCCGGTCAGCGTGTACGGCGCCTCGGTGCTCGGCGGTCAGGCCGTCGAGCGTGGTCTGTGGGACATGTTCTGGATGCTCCTGATCAGCATCAACTTCTTCCTGGGACTGTTCAACCTGGTCCCGCTCCTCCCGCTCGACGGCGGCCACATGGCGATCGTGGGCTACGAGAAGGGCCGCGACACCGTGCGGCGCTGGTTCGGCCGGGCACCGGGTGGGGCCGTCGACTACTACAAACTGCTCCCGATCACCTACGCCGCCGTGGTGATCATGGCCGGCTTCATGGTGCTCACGCTCACCGCCGACATCATCAACCCGATCAACCCGTGGCAGTGACCCGGACGATCCGGGTCGCCGTCTGGCGCCGAATACCACCAGAGAACCGAAACCCCCAGAGGTGAACGAGATGAACGCCCCGACTCCCGCGACCGCTGTGCCGATCGGACTCGGCATGCCCGCCGGACCACCGCCGGTGCTCGCCCCGCGTCGGAAGACCCGGCAGTTCTTCGTCGGCTCGGTCGGCGTCGGCAGCGACCACCCGATCTCGGTGCAGTCGATGACGACCACCAAGACCCACGACATCAATGCCACGCTGCAGCAGATCGCGGAGTTGACGGCCTCGGGGTGCGACATCGTGCGCGTCGCGTGCCCGCGTCCCGAAGACGCCGAGGCGCTGCCGATCATCGCCAAGAAGTCCAAGATCCCGGTGATCGCCGACATCCACTTCCAGCCGAAGTACATCTTCGCCGCGATCGACGCCGGCTGTGCCGCCGTGCGCGTCAACCCGGGCAACATCAAGGAGTTCGACGGCCGGGTCAAGGAGGTCGCCAAGGCAGCCGGTGACGCCGGGATCCCGATCCGGATCGGCGTCAACGCCGGGTCCCTCGACAAGCGGATCCTGCAGAAGTACGGCAAGGCGACCCCGGAGGCGCTCGTCGAGTCGGCGCTGTGGGAGGCCGGGCTGTTCGAGGAGCACGGCTTCGGCGACATCAAGATCTCGGTGAAACACAACGATCCGGTGATCATGGTGGAGGCCTACCGCCAGCTCGCCGCCGCCTGTGACTACCCGCTGCACCTCGGGGTCACCGAGGCCGGGCCCGCCTTCCAGGGCACGATCAAGTCCGCCGTCGCCTTCGGCGCGCTGCTCAGCGAGGGCATCGGCGACACCATCCGGGTGTCCTTGTCGGCCCCGCCGGCCGAGGAGATCAAGGTCGGCGACCAGATCCTGCAGTCGCTGAATCTCCGCCCGCGCAAACTCGAGATCGTCTCGTGCCCGTCGTGCGGCCGCGCCCAGGTCGACGTCTACAAGCTGGCCGACGAGGTCACCGCCGGACTCGAGGGCATGGAGGTCCCGCTGCGCGTGGCCGTGATGGGGTGCGTCGTCAACGGCCCCGGGGAGGCCCGGGAAGCCGACCTCGGCGTGGCGTCCGGAAACGGCAAGGGGCAGATCTTCGTCAAGGGTGAGGTCATCAAGACGGTTCCCGAGGCGCAGATCGTCGAGACCTTGATCGAAGAAGCGCTGCGGATCGCCGAGGAATCAGGAGAAACTGGAGACGGTACTCACGTGGGCCCGCCCGTGGTGACCGTTTCCTAGGTCGGCGGCAGGCTCGAGAGGGAGGAGCGGCGTTGCTGAAGCTACTGGGCGACAAGCCGCTCGGCGCTCGTGATGCGGCCGCTGTCGAACGTGTCCTCACCTCGGACCCGGTGGCGATGTGCATGGTCGCGGCCCGCTTCGAGACGCACGGGATCAACCCTCGGCTGCTGGGCGGCGAGCTGTGGACCGCGCAGAATCCCGCGTCGTCCCTCTGCTTCTCCGGCGCCAACCTGATCCCGCTCACCGGTTCGCCCGAGGATCTCGACTACTTCTCCGACCGCGCCATCGCCGGACCGCGGGCATGCTCCTCCATCGTCGGCCGCGCCGACCTCGTGATGCAGATGTGGGAACAGATCGAGCCGGTGTGGGGTCCGGCGCGTGAGGTCCGGCCGGTGCAACCGCTGCTCGCCCTCACGTGTTGTTCGGCGGTACCCGCCGACCCGCTCGTGCGGCTGGTGACCCTCGACGACCTCGACGCGTACATGCCCGCGGCCATCGACATGTTCATCGGCGAGGTCGGTGTCGATCCGACGGCCGGCGACGGCGGTCGTTCCTACCGACGACGCCTCGCCTCGCTCATCACCGCGCAGCGGGTGTTCGCCCGGTTCGACGGCCCCGACGTCGTGTTCAAGGCCGAGATCGGCTCGCTGTCCCGCCGGGTCGGCCAGATCCAGGGAGTCTGGGTGGATCCCGACCGGCGCGGTGAGGGACTGGGACTGGGTGGTACCGCGGCCGTCGCGGAGGCCGTCGCCGCTCACGGCCGCATTCCGAGTCTGTACGTCAACAGCTTCAACGTGACCGCGCGCGCGGTGTACGACCGCATCGGGTTCACCGAGGTCGGCACCTTCGCGACCGTCCTCGTCGACTGAGTGCCGCCCCGCGTGGCGTCGCGGGATTCCGGCCGGGCCACCCTAGACTCGACCGCGATGTGGCGCATGCGAACTCGATGGACCCCGGCGGTGATCGTCGCGGTGTGTGCTGCCGTGACGGTGGCCACCGTCGGTTGCTCGGCCTCCGAGGACGACGGCCCGCGCCGCGCCGCGGAGCGCTTCCTGCAGGCCTACGCCGATCGTGAGGTCGCGTCCGCGGCGGCGCTGACCGACACCCCCGCTGCCGCGGAGTCCGCGATGGAGTCGGCCTGGGCCGGGCTAAACGCCGAGGCACTCGAGTCGCAGGCCGGGCGGGTCCGCGTCACCGGGGACACCGCCGAGGTGGACGTCGACTACACGTGGGCGCTGCCGCGGGGCCGCGACTGGGCCTACGACGCCACCCTGCGGATGGGCCGGTCCGACGACGGCTGGGCGGTGCGCTGGGCGTCAACGAACATCCATCCGAAACTCGGTGCCGATCAACGCCTTTCGCTCCAGATTGTCGAGGCGCCGCGCGCGACGGTCAATGAGTCCGACGGCTCGGAGGTGATGGTCAACGGCACCGTCGTGGGCGTCAACTTCGATGCGACCGCTGCCGCGGAACAGGGCGCGTCGGTCGCCGAGTCGGTGACCGGTGCGGTCGCGGTACTGCGCCGGTTGAGTCCCTCGCTCAACGAGCAGACGATCATCGAGCAGGTCACCGCGAACCGGCAGCAGTACCCGCTCGCCCGGCTGTCCCACGACCAGTTCGACCGCTTGCGCGACCAACTGGCGATCCCCGGCGTCGTGACCAACGAACAGGCCGAACTGGTCCCCGAGGACCCGAGATTCGCGCCCGCCCTGCTGACCGAGGTCAAGAAGGTCGTCGACTCCGAGGTGTCGGGGCGGGCGGGCTGGCGGGTGGTGACGGTCAACCCCAACGGCCTCGACGCCGACGTCCTCGCCGACCACGACCCGGACCCCGCGCCGGCGGTCTCGTTGAGTCTGTCGCGGACGGTGCAGAACGCGGCCCAGCGAGCGGTCAACGCCACCAACCGGTTCCAGATCGCGCTGGTCGTCGTGCAGCCGTCCACGGGGCGCATCCTCGCGGTCGCCCAGAATCCCGCGGCCGACCGGTCGGGGCCCATCGCGACGACCGGTCTGTACCCGCCCGGGTCGACCTTCAAGATGGTGACCGCCGCGGCCGCGATCAGCCATCGGATGGCCACCCCCGACACCCCCGTCGGATGTCCCGGCGCGATCCAGATCGGTCCGCGCCTGATCCCGAACTACGACGGGTTCTCGCTGGGGACGGTGTCGATGCTGCGGGCGTTCGCGCAGTCCTGTAACACCACGTTCGCCAAACTCGCCAGCGAGATGGGGCCGTCGGATCTCGCGCACGCCGCGGCCGCGATGGGCGTCGGACAACACTACGAGATCGCCGGCCTCGATGCCGTGTCCGGCTCGGTGCCGATCGAGAACGAACTCGTCGCCCGCAGTGAGGACGGCTTCGGGCAGGGCAAGGTCCTCGTCTCGCCGCTGGGTCTGTCTCTGGTGGCCGCCACCGTTGCGAACGGTCGGAAGGCCCCGGTGCCGCAACTCATCCTGGACAAGCCCACGAAGGTCGAGGGACCGACGCCCACGATGGCACCCGAGGTCTTCGCCCAGCTGCGCCCGATGATGCGTGAGGTCATCACGAGCGGTACGGCGTCGGTGATCGACGGCCAGGGTGCGGTGTTCGGCAAGACCGGTGAGGCGGAGTTCGCCGGCGGGTCACACGCCTGGTTCGCCGGCTACCGCGGCGACATCGCGTTCGCCACCCTCGTCGTGGGCGGCGGTGACTCGAACAACGCGGTGGCCGTCACCCGCGACTTCTTCGCCGGTCTCGGTCCGGGCTACGCGGTGCGCCCTCTCTCCTGAGACGCCCTCACCAGTGCGCACCATCTTCTAGGCGCTACCGGGTGTCCGGACGGGGAGAATCACCCGTCGCCCGGCATGCTCGATCACCTCGACGGGGTGGTCGTAGGTGTGGCTGAGCAGGTCGACCGTCATCACCTCCGACGTCGGCCCGATCGCGAGCAGCCGGCCGTCCTTCATCACGGCCACCCGGTCGGCGTAGGCGGCGGCGAGGGTGAGGTCGTGCACCACCAGCAGCACGGCGTTCCCGGCATCGCGGTGGACGCGCAGGATGTCGAGAACCTGCTCCTGATGGTGGATGTCGAGTGCCGCGGTCGGCTCGTCGAGCATCATGACGGGGGTGTCCTGGGCGAGGGCACGACCCAGGGAGACGCGTGCCTGCTGGCCGCCGGAGAGTTGTCCGAACGGGCGGTCGGCGATGTCGCCGAGCTCGCACAGTGCCATCGCGTCGGCGATCACGGCGGGGGAGTTCGCCGCGCGCGGTGTCCGCAGCCACGGGTAGCGGCCCATCGCGACGACCTGGGACACGGTGAAGGGGGTGTCCACCCGGTTCTGCTGGGTCACCAGCGAGCGGTGGCGGGCGAGTTCGCGCATCGAGGTCGTCGCGACGTCCCGGCCGTCGACCTCGATGTGGCCGCGCTGCGGTGTGCGGGTACCGGACAGCGCCGACAGCAGCGTGGACTTGCCACATCCGTTGGGACCGACGAGGGCGACGAGTTCACCACGGGAGACGTCGAGGGTCACCTCGCTCACCACCTCGCGTCCGCCGAGCACGACCGAGACGTCTCGTGCGTGGATGCCCGGGGTCGTCGTCACGGCGGTTTCGGTCACCATCCGGCACCCGCGTGACGGCTGCGACGCAACAGGATGAAGAAGACCGGGCCACCGATCAGGGACGTGAACATGCCGAGCGGGAGGTCGGCGTCACCGAGCATCGTCCGGGCGGCGAGGTCGGCACCGGTGATGACCAGCGCTCCACCGATCACGCTGGTGGGTAACAGGATCGCGTGGCGCGGTCCGACGATGAGGCGCATCACGTGCGGCACGATGAGGCCGACGAAGGCGATGATCCCGGCGAAGGCGACCGCCGCGGCGGTCAGCACCGCGGTGAGCACGATCGCCTGCCGGCGGACGGCCTCCACGTTCACGCCGAGGGAGGCGGCCTGGATGTCGCCCAGCGCGAGCAGATCGAGCTTCGAGACCAGGAACAGGCAGGCCGCGACACCCACGACGACGAGCGGTGCGACGACCCAGATCTCGCTCCAGGTGCGTCCGGCGAGCGAGCCGAGCTGCCAGAAGATGATCTGCTCGCGGGCGGCGGTGGTGGCCACGAAGGTGAGGAACGCGATGATCCCGGCCGCGAACGCGTTGACCGCGATACCGGTGAGCACCAGCATGATCGCCGACGACGACCCGTCGCGAAGGGACAACACGTACACCGCCGCCGCGGTGATGAGGCCGAACACGAAGGCGGCCCCGGCGAGAGCCCAATTGCCCGCCGCGCCACCGGCTCCGGCGGTCCCGCCGGCGAGCACGATCATCAGACAGGCGCCGACCGCGGCGCCGGAGGAGACGCCGATGATCCCCGGTTCGGCCAGCGGGTTCGCCAGCACTCCCTGCAGGAGGCAACCCGCGGCGCCGAGCGCGGCTCCGACGAACAGTCCGAGCACGATGCGCGGGAAGCGCACATTCCACAGCGCGCCTTCGCCGTTCGGGTGGGAGGGGAGCGGTCCGAGATCGAGGTGGAAATGGTGGGCGAGGCTGCCGAGCACCTCGAGCGGCGGCACCGACACCTTTCCGGTGCCCGCGGACACGATGACGAGCACGACCAAGGCGACCAGCATCACCGCCACCACCGTGAGGTCACGGACCCGATGCGACGTGCCGGCCGGGGGAGCGACGACGGCCGACGGGGTAGTCGGCTCGGTCGCCGGGTCCGTCGTGGTCCGCGCTGGGTCGGTCATGCGTAGATCGACCTCGCCAGCGCACCCAGCACCAGTCCGACCTCGGGGCCGAACGCCAGGATCTGACTCTCGTCCATCTGCACGACCCGTCCGTTGCGGCCGGCCTCGGTGTCGGCCACACCCGGCAGGGTCAGCACTCCCTCGGGTCCGCCGACGGTGGCCGCACCCTGGGTCATCACGAGGATCACGTCCGGGTCGGCCGTGATCATGGCCTCGGCGCTGATCGCGGTGAACGCGCCGGTGAGATCGGCTGCCGCGCCGGCATCCCGGCCGCCGAGCGCCTCGATGAGGTCGTCGGCACCCGATCCGGGCCCGGCCAGCAGCAGCAGGTTGCGTCCGCGGATGTAGAGGAACGCCATGGTGGGATCTCCGGACGGATCCGGGACCAGCGCGCGCGCCTCCTCGATCTGGGCGTCGGTCCGGGCGACGAGCTTCTCGCCGGCATCGGCGACACCAAGTGCGGCTGCGACCGAGCGGATCAGGGTGTCGTTCGACTCCAGATTGCGGGCGGCCGGGAACACGACGACCGCGACGCCGGAGTCGCGGATCTGGTCGACGGCGGCGGTGGGCACAGTGGACTCGCTGACGAGCAGGACGCTCGGGTCAAGGGCGAGAACGGATTCGGCGCTGAGGCTGTGTCCGCGGTTGGTCACCACCGGCAGCGATCTCGCCGACGGGAAGGCGGTGGACGTGTCGCGCCCCACCACGTGGGACCCGAGTCCGAGGGCGTACACGATGTTGCCGAGGGTTCCGTTGATGTCCACGGCGATGATCCGGTCGGCATCGGCGACGGTCACGTCCCCGTACCGGAGCGAGTCGACGGTGGCGGGCAGCCGGGGTGCGGGGTTCTCGACGACGGGGGTGACGTCGGACTCCGCGAGCGTCGCAGTCTGCGGGCCGTCGCGCAGATGCGCGCCCGGCGAGTGCCGCTCCTGCTCGATCGGGGTGACGAAGCACGCCGACAGGCTCAGCACGGTCAGCACCATCACCAGCGCCGCCGGTAACCCCCTCGTCCGCACCGCACACCTCCATCGTCGACTCCGATGCCCTCCCATCGGCTCCTCCCGGCGAGCTTAGTGACGTTCGCCGCGGTGTCCGCCCACGGGCCTCGCCGCGACGGGCCGGGATAGTCTGGTCGCATGCCAGTTCGCAGTGCCCTCACGCCGGGGATCGTGTCGCCCATCCGGTCCGTGCCCGACTCCATCGAACGTCCCGAATACGTGTGGAAGCCGACGGTGAACGAGGGCCATGAGCCCTGGGTGCAGACCGCCGAGACGATCGAGAAGATGCGCATCGCGAGCAAGATCGCGGCCAACGCACTCGCCGAGGCGGGCAAGGCCGTCGCCCCGGGCGTGACCACCGACGAACTCGACGCGATCGCGCACGAGTACATGATCGACCACGGTGCCTACCCGTCGACCCTGGGCTACAAGGACTTTCCGAAGTCGTGCTGCACCTCGCTGAACGAGGTGATCTGCCACGGCATCCCGGATTCGACGGTGATCGAGGACGGGGACATCGTCAACATCGACGTCACCGCCTACATCCACGGCGTGCACGGCGACACCAACGCGACCTTCCTCGCCGGCGACGTGGACCAGGAGGCCGCCGATCTCGTCGAGCGGACGCGGATCGCGACCGAGCGGGCCATCAAGGCCGTGAAGCCGGGTCGCGAGCTGAATGTCATCGGTCGGGTCATCGAGTCCTACGCGAACAGGTTCGGCTATACGGTCGTGCGCGATTTCACCGGCCACGGCATCGGTGAGACCTTTCACAACGGACTGATCGTGCTGCATTACGACGAGCCGAACGTCGACACGGTCCTCGAACCCGGGATGGTCTTCACCATCGAGCCGATGATCAATCTCGGCGCACTGCCGTGGGAGATGTGGGACGACGGCTGGACCGTGGTGACCGCCGACCGCCGGTGGACCGCGCAATTCGAGCACACCCTCGTCGTCACCGACGACGGCGCCGAGATCCTCACTGTGCCGGACAACTGACATCGGGCCCGACAACTGAGGTTCGGCCGACAGCCGAGACGTTCAGGCGGGGAAGCGGACGGGTTGCGGTTCGCTGCTCGTCGTGGTCGTCCCGTTGCCGAGCTGACCCTGGCCGTTGAGGCCCCAGCAGTACATCTCGTCGTCCGCGACCGCGCACACGTTCGCCGAACCGGTGGTGACTTCGGTGACCCCCGACAGTCCGTTGACGCGGTCGGGGCTCTTGTCCGGCTGATCGCTGCGCGAACCCCAGCAGTAGGCGGAGCTGCCCGCGGCGGCGCATCCGCCATAGGCCGCCGTGGACACCTCGGTGGCCCCGCGGACGTCGATGCGGGTCGGGGTCCGCCGGTTCTGCTCGGTACCGTCGCCGAGTTGGCCGCTGGTGTTCTGGCCCCAGCAGAACACGCCGCCGGAGCCGGCGACCGCACACGTCGAGTACAGGCTCGTGCTGATCGACGTGGGCGAGTCGAGTCCGAGGACCCGGGTCGGGGTGAGGCGGTCGAGTGTGGTGCCGTCGCCGATCTGGCCTTCCCGGTTGTTGCCCCAGCAGTACGCCGAACCGCCGGCGATGGCGCAACTCGTGGTGTGCGACGTGGACACGGCGGTCACGTCCGAGAGACCGGCGACGCGGGTGGGCACGTCCACCGACCCGGTACTGCCGTTGCCGACCTGGCCGCTCGCGTTGTTGCGCCAGCAGTAGGCGTCGCCGTCGCTGATCGCGCAGATCGTCAGCCCGACCGACACCGCCGACACCCGGGACAGGCCGGACACCTTCGTCGGCAGCGGCACGTTCTGCCCGGGCGGTCCGATCCCGTAACCCCAGCAGTAGAGGTCTCCATAACTGATCGCGCAGGTCGTGCCGAGGCCGCCCATGCTGACCGCCGAGACGTCGGAGATGCCGGTGACCGGGACCGGGCGCGGGCGGTCGGTGGTCGTACCGTCGCCCAGCGTGCCCCGTTCGTTGTCGCCCCAGCAGTACAGCTCGGCCTCGCGCACCGCACACGTGCTGTCGCCGCTGGAAGCGATGGACTCGAACTCATCGCTGCCGGTGGAGGATCCGCCGGAACTGCTCGGCGCCGTCGTCGATGACCCGGCGACCGGCGCCGTCCCGGGATCGGATCCCGATCCGCTGAGGGCGATCGCGGCGCCGACGACACCGACGACGAGGACGACGACGCCGAGTACCGCGGCGACGATCCACGCGGTGCGTGAGCCCGTTCCCCGTGATCCTGGGCCGGGGCCGTGGGGTCCGCCGGGCCCGGTCACATATCCGGGCGGTGGGCCCGGCGGCGGTCCGCCGGGACCGTACGCCGGGAACGGTGGGTGACCGCCGGGTGGCTGAGCGCGGTGGGCCACCGGGTGCACCGGCGCCTGCTGGGTGGGCGGCGGTGGTGGTGAGAACGGACGGCCGGGTGCCTGCGCCGCGACGACGGAGGGCGCTGTCGACCCGATCTCGACCGCCCGGGCGAGCGCCGCGGCGAACTCGGAGCAGGACGCGAACCGGTCGGCGGGGTTCTTGGCGAGGGCGCGCGCGAACACGGCATCGACGTGGACGAGGTCGGGGCGGCGCTCGGAGATCCGCGGTGCGGGCGTGTTGACGTGGCCGGCGATCAGGGCCATCGGGGTCTGCCCGGGGTAGGGCTGCGATCCGGTGAGCAGCTGGAACGTCGTGCATGCGAGCGCGTACTGGTCCGACGCCGGGATCGCCGGTTCGCCGGTGAGGATCTCGGGTGCGGCGTAGGCGAGGGTGCCGACGAACAGGTTCATCGCGGTCATCTTCGCGCCGTCCATCAGGCGGGCGATGCCGAAGTCGAGCACGGTGACCCGGGTGATCCGGCCGTCGGGGCCGCGGGCGACCACGATGTTCGCGGGTTTGATGTCGCGGTGGATGACGCGCCGGGTATGGGCGTAGTCGAGCGCGTCGGCGACCTTGCCGACGACCGTCACCACGTCGTCGACCGGCAGGGCCGACGCGGCGGCGAGGTCCTCGCCTTCGAGGTAGGACATCGAGAACCACGGGCTGCCGTTCTCCACGCCGTGGGTGTAGACCGTGACGATGCCGGGGTGATCGAGGGCCGCGGCGGTGCGGGCCTCGTTGCGGAACCGCTCGGCGAAACTGGGATCGGCGGGGTTCGGCGAGATGATCTTGAGGGCCTCGCGGCGGCCCAGGGTGGGGTGTTCGACGAGCCAGACCTGTCCCATGCCGCCGCGCCCGAGCATCGAGAGGACGCGATATCCGGCGAACACGGACCCGGGCTTCACGACCTCCACGTCCGATGACCCCCCCTTGACTCCGAACGACCGGCTGTCGACCTGTTCGTCCGGGTCACTGTATCCAGACCCGCACGACCGCGAGCGCAACGGTGGGACTTGTGAACGACGCCACCGTGGTCGCGGCCTCGGGTTCGGCCTCTAGTCTGTTCCGGGTGGACGGACTAGGTGGCGCATTGCTCGTGGGCGGTACCAGCAGCGATGCCGGGAAGAGCCTCATCGTCGCCGGGCTGTGCCGTGCGCTGCGGCGCACCGGTGTGCGGGTCGCACCGTTCAAGGCGCAGAACATGTCCAACAACTCGGTGGTCACCCTCGACGGCGGCGAGATCGGTCGTGCCCAGGCGTTGCAGGCGTTCGCCTGTGGCCTCGAACCCTCCACCAGGTTCAACCCGGTGCTGCTGAAACCGGGCAGTGACCGTCGCTCGCACGTGATCCTCCGCGGTCGGCCCGCCGGAGACGTCGGGGCCGCCGACTACCTGCACTGGCGGGCGCGGCTGCGTGCCGTCGTCGCCGACGAGTTGGCCGGTCTCCGACGCGACTTCGACGTCGTCATCTGTGAAGGTGCGGGTTCGGTCGCCGAGATCAATCTGCGCGCCAACGACATCGCGAATCTCGGTCTCGCACAGGCGGCGGACCTCCCGGTGGTGCTGGTCACCGACATCGACCGCGGCGGGTCGCTGGCCCACCTGTTCGGTACCACCGCGGTCCTCGACGACGCCGATCAGCGGCTGATGGCGGGGTTCGTGGTCAACAAGTTCCGTGGTGACCCGTCGATCCTCGAGCCGGGACTGCGGCAGGTCGAGGCGATCACGGGACGGCCGACACTGGGGGTGGTGCCCTTCGCCGACGACCTGTGGCTCGACGCCGAGGACTCGCTCGCGGCGCCGGTCGGGCGGCGGGTCGGGCCGCCGCGCTCGTTCACCGAATCCTCCGCGACCGGAGGACCCCGATTGCGGGTCGCCGCCATCCGCCTGCCCCGGATCTCCAATTCGACCGATGTCGAGGCGCTGGCCTGCGAACCCGGTGTCGACGTCACCTGGGTCGACGACCCGGCCGGGGTGGCGGCCGCCGACCTCGTCGTGCTGCCCGGCACCCGCGCCACCGTGACCGACCTCGAGTGGCTGCGGGCGCGCGGTCTCGGGGAGGCGCTCACCGAACGTGCCGCCCGCGGACGTCCGATCGTCGCCGTGTGCGGCGGATTCCAGATGCTGGGCCGCACCCTCGACGACCGGGTGGAGTCCGGTCGCGGGCGGGTGCCCGGGCTGGGGTTGTTCGACCTCGACATCGAGTTCCACGCCGAGAAAACCGTGCGGCAGGTGACCGGGACCGGCGGCGACTCGTCCGGCGTCGCGATCAGCGGCTACGAGATCCATCACGGCCGGGTGACCCGCTCGGCCGAGGACACGTGGATCGTCGACGACCGGCACGGTCCGGAGGGCGCGGTGCGGGGGGCGGTCCGGGGTACCCACTGGCATGGACTGCTGGCGTGCAACGACTTCCGGCGTCGTCTCCTCACCGACGTCGCGGCCGAGGCCGGGGTCCGTGGGTTCCGCGTGGCGTCCGACACCGACGTCGACGAGGTACGCCGCCGGCAGGTCGACCAAATGGCCGACCTCGTCACCGAACACCTCGACCTCGACGCCATCATGCGGCTGATCCGACAAGGACCGCCACGCCACCCCAAGGTCATCCGTCACCACCTCGAGGACTTGTAGACGCCGGGGTCGTGGAGACGGGTTATCGTGGGCGCCATGACTGAAGACCGCCCCATGATCGACGACCGACGTCAGGTGACCGTGGGCGGCCTCACCTTCGACGTCCGGATCGGGGGACCGGAGACCGGTCCGTGGGTTCTGCTGCTGCACGGGTTCCCGGTGAACGGGAGCTGCTACGACGACGTCCTGCCGCGCCTGCACGAGTCGGGGCTGCGGACACTGGTCATCGATCAGCGCGGGTACAGCCCCGGCGCGCGGCCGCCCGGGGTGGACGACTACCGGCTCACCCACCTCGTGTCCGATGTGATCGGGGTTCTCGACGCCCTCGGCATCGGCTACGCGATCCTCGTCGGGCACGACTGGGGCGGCATCGTCGCGTGGCATCTCGCCGGGAAGTACCCCGACCGGTTCACCGGTCTCGTCGTCGCCAGCACCGGGCATCCGTCGGCCATGCGCGACGCGCTCGTCGGTAGCGACCAGCGTGAACGTTCCTCGTACATCCTCGATTTCGTGGCCGACGGGGCCGAGGAGAGGCTGCTCGCCGACGATGCCGCCGAGCTGCAGGCGGTGGGGATCTCCGAGGACGAACTCGCCCCGCTGAGGGAACCGGGCGCCCTGACCGCCGCGCTGAACTGGTACCGCGCGAACTTCACCGGCGACATCAAGGCGACGATGGCGTGCCCGCCGGTCGAGATCCCGACCACGCTGCTGTGGAGCGACGCCGACACCGCCCTGGGTCGCGAACAGGCGCAGGGCAGCGGCCGGTACGTCTACGGCGACTTCCGCTACTGCGAACTCGCGGGCGTGGACCACTGGATTCCGCAGCGCGCGGCCCCGGCCCTCGCCAGCGAGATCGCCCTGCGCTCAACGATTTTCTGAGCTCGCGCGGCGGGCCTGGCCGTCAGATCTCCAGGCCGAGGATCGCGTTCTCCAGGACCTCGGGCATCGCCGGGTGGATCCAGTACTGGCCGCGGGCAAGTTCGTGTGCGGTCTGGCCGAAGTGCATCGCCTGGATGACCGGCTGGATGACCGTCGGTGCCTGCGGGCCGATGAGGTGTGCGCCCAGCAACCGGCCGGTGCCGCGTTCGGCGATCAGCTTGCAGAATCCGGTGGTGTCCTCCATCGCCCAGCCGTAGGCGACATCGCCGTAGGCCTGGACCTTGACGGCGATGTCGTGGCCGGCCTCGCGAGCCTCGTCCTCGGTGAGGCCCACCGCGGCGATCTGCGGGTGGGTGAACACCGCCGCCGGGACGTACCGGTGGTCGAAGGCGTCCAGATCGGTTGCGTCCCAGCCTTTCAGGAGATTGGCCTGCACCACCCGCTGTTCGTGGTTGGCGACGTGCTTGAGCTGGTACGGCGAGCTGACGTCGCCCAGCGTCCACACTCCGCGGGCGGCGGTGCGACCGTGCTGATCACAGCGCACGCGACCTTCGTCGTCGAGCTCGATACCGACGGAGTCGAGGTTGAGCCGGTCGCCGTTCGGCTGCCGGCCGGTCGCGATCAGCAGGACGTCGGCCTCGAGTGTCGCGCCGTCGGAGAGCCCGACCCGCACACCGCCGTCGGGCAGATCCTCGGCCTCGGTGATCGTGGTCTCCAGCCGCACGTCCCACTTCTCCCGGGCCACCTGGGTGAAGCGGTTGGAGATGTCGGCATCCTGCTTGCGGAGCAGACCCGGGCCGCGCGCGATGATCGACACATGTGAGCCCAGCGCGCCGAAGACGTGTGCGAATTCCGCTGCGATGTAACCGCTCCCGACGATGATCAGGCGTTCGGGCAGCTCGGGAAGACGCATGACGTCGTTGTTGGTGTAGTAGGTGACCCCCGAGTCGGCGATGATCTGGGGGATGACCGCGCGCGATCCGGCGGCGAGCACGACCTCGTCGGCGAGAACGGTGTCGCCGTCTCGCGTGACCAACCGGTACCGGCCGTCGTCGTCGCGCCCGTCGAATTCGACATGGGAGTCGTACACGGTGATGTTCTCGCACCGATCGACCCGGTACTCCTTGCCGCCCTGCGACAGCGGGTCGATGCGGCCGAACACGCGCTCGACGATGCCGGGCCAGTCGACCGAGTCCACCTTCGAGTGCACGCCCAGGCGAGCACCGTGCCTGGCGATCTCGGCCACCTCGGAGGCGTAGACGAACATCTTGGTCGGGATGCACCCCACGTTGAGGCAGGTGCCGCCGTAGACGCCCTCCTCGAAGATCGCGAGGGTCTTGTCCGCGAAGCGGTCATCGGGAATGGCGTTGCCGCTGCCGGAGCCGATGATGGCCAGGTCGACGACCTGCGTGGCGGTCATAGAGGATTCTCGCTTTCGGTTGAGAGGACGGCGGACAGCCAGTGGTCGACCTCGCGATAGGCGTGCTCGCGTGCGTGTGCGACGGAGAGGAAGACGTCGTGCCGGGCGTCGGGGATCGGTACCGCGGTCACGCGGCCGCCGAGGCACCCGCTCCAGCGGGCGATGTGGGTGACGTCGAGGACGGCATCGGCATGATCGGTGGACGCCGAGTAGGTCCTGGCGAAATGCGTTTTGTCCGAACGTAACACGAGCGCGGGAACACCGACGTCGATGCCGCGGTGCAGGCGACGCTGACCGCTGCGCACCGCGTCGAGGAAACCGAAGGTGACCGGGAATCCGCCCAGCGGTTTCGCCGACAGGTCGTAGTTCCATTCGCCGTGAGCGCTGTCGTGCAGGCTCTCGCCGTAGGCCTGCGAGAGTTCCTTCGGTATCACCCTGGTCGGCGCGACGGCGGCGATCGCCTTGACGAGCAGCGTGACCGGGAGGGTGCGGAGCACCGCGTCGCCCTGCAGATCGAACCAGGGTGAGTTGAGCAGGAGTCCGTCAACTGCCGCGTGCAGCGCCGGCTCGCGCTGCCGCAACCGGTCGAGCCAGAGTGCGGTGATGAGGCCGCCCGTCGAATGCCCGGCCACCACGACCCGGCAGTCGGGTCCCAGCTCGTCGAGGATGATCCGCAGCGACGCGTTGAGCTCTTCGTCGTACATCGCGAGGTCGGTGGTGAAGTGCGGCGTGTGGTGCGATTGCCACGATCGCCCGCATTTTCGCAGGTCGACAGCATAGAACGCGTACCCGCGGTCGACGAAGAAGTCGGCGAGCGGCTCGTGGAAGAAGTAGTCGGTGAACCCGTGGACGTAGAGCACTGCGCCGCGCGCGGGTGACGACTCGGCGCGTCGCACCAGGGTCGCGGTGATCGGCGATTCACCGTCGGGATCGGGGCCCAGGGGGAGGACGCGTTGCCGGTAGTCCTCGAGAAATCGGTCGGGCTGCCAGTCGGCGGCTGCGGATGCGCTCACGGCGACCAGCATAGTGACAGGTCAGGACTGCCCGGATGTCGTGCAGCACACAGTTGCGAAGGTCGATTCTCGTGCTGGACGTGCCATGCTGGACAATGACGGTTGAGAAGGACCGGGTGAGAAGTGCCCGGTCGACAAGTTGCCATCCGGGACGACGTGCCGCGACGAACACCGGTCACAGTGTCCCTCCAGGTGAAGTGGAGTCCAGGTGTCGAAAACGGTGATCACGACCGACGTCGCGTTGGTGGGTGCGGGAATCATGAGTGCGACGCTCGGAGCGCTGCTCCGACAGCTTCAGCCCGACTGGTCGATCAGCCTGTTCGAGCAGCTCGACGCCGCCGCCGCCGAGAGCAGCGACCCGTGGAACAACGCCGGCACCGGACACTCGGCACTCTGCGAGCTGAACTACACGCCGAAGACCGCCGACGGCGACGTCAACATCGACAAGGCGCTCACCATCAACGAGCAGTTCCAGGTGTCGCGCCAGTTCTGGGCCCACGCCGTCGACAACGGCATCCTCGGTGACCCGTCGGAGTTCATCAACCCCATCCCGCACGTCGCCTTCACCCACGGCGCCGAAGGCCAGAAGTACCTCCGCAAGCGCTACGACAATCTCGCGACCCAGACCCTGTTCGAGGGCATGGAGTTCATCGACGATCCGGCCGAGTTCACCGCGCGACTGCCGCTGATGTCGGAGGGACGCGACTTCGCCGACCCGGTCGCGCTGAACTGGTTCGACCAGGGCACCGACGTCGATTTCGGCGCGCTCACCCAGCAGCTCCTCAATCATGTCGCCCAGGGCGCCGACATCTACTTCGGTCATTCGGTCACCAATCTGTCCAAGCAGTCCGACGGCAGCTGGATCGTGAAGGTCCGTAACGGCCGGACCGGGCAGAAGCTGTCCGTGCATGCGAAGTTCGTGTTCGTCGGCGCCGGCGGCGGTGCGCTGCACCTGCTGCAGAAGTCGGGCATCAAAGAAGCCAAGGGGTTCGGCGGGTTCCCGGTGTCCGGTGAGTTCTTCCGCTGCACCAACCCCGATCTCGTCGCCGAGCATCACGCGAAGGTCTACGGGCAGGCCGCCGTCGGTGCCCCGCCGATGTCGGTGCCGCATCTCGACACCCGCGTCATCAACCACAAGCCGGGCTTGCTGTTCGGCCCGTACGCCGGATGGTCGCCGAAGTTCCTCAAGAGCGGCAAGATCACCGACCTGCCCGCCTCGATCAAGCCGGGCAACCTGCTCCCCATGGTGTCGATCGCTCCCAAGGAGTTCGGGCTGCTCAAGTACCTCATCAGCGAGCTCGCCGCCGGGCCGGCCGACCGGGTGAAGACGCTGTCGGAATTCGTCCCCCGCGCGCTCGGCGCCGACTGGGAGCTCATCACCGCCGGACAGCGCGTGCAGGTCATACGCAAGACCGGGATGGGTGGTCAGCTGGAGTTCGGCACCGCGGTCGTCGCGGCCGGCGACGGCACCATCGCCGGGCTCCTCGGTGCGTCCCCAGGCGCCTCGACCGCCGTGCCGGCGATGATCTCGGTGCTCGAACAGTGCTTCCCGAAGGAGTACGCGGGCTGGTCGTCGAAGCTGACCGCGATCATCCCGTCCTTCGGTCAGAAGCTCAACGACAACCGCGACCTGTACCGCCAGGTGTGGGACTGGACGAACAAGACGCTGCAGCTGACCGACCGGAACGAGGTCCCGGCCGAGACCGGCCGGCTCGCGCCCGCCACTGCCGGCTGATCGCGCGAGGTGAAGTCCGGTCGCCTTGTGTGCTAACCACGACACATGATCCCTGAACCGCGGGTCCACCGCGCCCTGGCCGACGACATGGACGCAGCCACGCTCTATCGGGTCCTCCGGCTGCGGGTCGAGGTCTTCGTCGTCGAGCAGGCCTGTCCGTATCCCGAACTCGACGGCCGAGACCTGGAATCGACGACGCGCCAGTTCTGGATCACCGACGGTGGGGACCGGACCGACGGAGGCGACGAGGACGGGCCCGACCTGGGGGCGGTACTGGCGACGCTGCGTCTGCTCGAGGAACCGGAGGCCGACGGCGGACAGGTCTTCCGGATCGGCCGCGTCTGCACCGAACGCAACCATCGGGGTCATGGCCTCGTGGCGACCCTCATGACCGCCGCGCTCGCCGAGGTCGGGGAGCGCCCGTGCCGGATCGAGGCGCAGACTTACCTCACCGAGATGTACGGCAAGTTCGGTTTCGTCCGCGACGGCGACGACTACCTCGAGGACGGGATCCCCCACGTGTCGATGCTCCGCGCCGGGTCACGATGACGACCCTCGGTGAACTCCCCGCTTCCGTGGACTCGCACGCTGACGTGCGCTATCCGTTCAGCGCCGTCGTCGGGCAGGAGCAGCTCAAGCTCGCACTGATCCTGTCGGCCATATCGCCGGGTATCGGGGGTGTCCTGATCCGCGGGGAGAAGGGCACCGCGAAATCGACCATCGTGCGCGGGCTCGGCCCGCTGCTCAGCGTCCCCGGTGCCACGGAGGACACCGCCGGCCGCGTGGTCGAACTGCCCATCGGTGCGACCGAGGACCGCGTGATCGGCTCGCTCGACCTCACGTCGGTGCTGCGGGACGGCCGTGCCGAGTTCACTCCCGGTCTGCTCGTCCGGGCGCATCGCGGGGTGCTGTACATCGACGAGGTCAACCTGCTCGCGGACCACCTCGTCGACGTGCTGCTGGACGCGGCGGCCAGTGGACGGGTCACGATCGAACGCGATGGTGTGTCACACACCCAGGCGGCCGATTTCGTACTGGTCGGCACCATGAACCCGGAGGAGGGAGAGCTGCGCCCGCAGCTGCTCGACCGGTTCGGACTCGCCGTCGACGTGGCCGCCGACCGCGAGGTCGACGAACGCGTGGAGGTGGTGCGCCGCCGCATGGCATACGACGCCGACCCGGCATCGTTCGTCGCCGCCCACGCCGCCGCCGAACACGAACTGACACAACGGATCGCGAGCGCACGAGCCGCCGTGGGTGCGGTGGCCCTCCCGGACCGGGAGTTGCGCCGTATCGCCGGGATCTGCGCCCACCTCGACGTCGACGGACTCCGCGGCGACATCGTGGTGGCCCGGACCGCGCTCGCTCATGCCGCCTGGCGCGGGGCCACCGCCGTCGAGGACGTCGACGTCCGGGCGGCCGTCGAGCTCGCGCTGCCGCATCGGCGCCGCCGCAACCCCTTCGACGAGTCGGGGCTCAGCCGCGACCAGCTCGACGAGGCGATGTCGGCGGGCGAGGACGCGGCCGGACCCGACTCACCCGATGACGACCCGGAACCGCCCGAGACACCACCGCCCGGTGGCGGCGGCGAGGCCCCGGACTCCGCATCCGACACCGGCCCGGCGCCCGACACCGACCCCGATGCGGCTCCCGAGACCGGCGACGCCGACGCCCCGCAGCACGCTCCCGGACCGGCGTTCGGGTCCGTGCCGACCTCGACGGCTCGCCGTATGCCGACCCTGCGCGTCGACGGACTCGGCGACGGTGACCCGGGTCGCCGCTCTAAGGCGCGGAGCCGTCGCGGACACACCACCCATGCCGTGAACTTCGATGCCGGCCGACCGGTGCATCTGTTCGGCACGGTGCTCGCCGCCGCGGGCCGGGCCGGTCGCGGCGGGGACGGGTCCGAGCGCGGTGTGCGGATCGCGGCCCCCGACCTGCGGTCGGCGCAGCGGGTCGGCCAGGAGGCCAACCTCGTCGTCTTCGTGGTCGACCTCAGCGGGTCGATGACCGCCCGGCGTCGGCTGGCCGCGGTGTCCGAACTATGCGTGGAGATGTTGCGCGACTCGTATACCCGGCGCGACCGCGTCGCGGTGGTCGTGGCGCGGGGTTCCTCCGCGACGCTTGCGGTGCCGCCCACCAAATCGGTCGAGATCGCGGTGCGCCGCCTCGAGGAGATCCGTACCGGCGGCCGGACACCGCTCGGCGAGGGCCTGCAGCTCGCCGCCGATGTCGTGCAGCGGTGTCGCCGCGCCGAGCCCGACCGGCGGCCGCTGCTGGTGGTGCTCACCGACGGACGTGCCACCTCAGGACGAGGCGCGATGGCACGGGCGCGGGAAGCCGCGGACGGTATCCGTCGGCGCGGCATCGCGTCCGTGGTCGTCGACTGCGAACAGGGGATGGTCCGGCTCGGACTCGCCGGCGATCTCGCGGCCCATCTCGGCGCGAGCCTGATCCCGATGGACGAACTGTCCGCCACCGCGCTGACGGGACACGCACCCGCGCGTGGAGCGGCCTGACCGCCCCCGCCACCCCGAACTGAGACCAGAGGAGAAGTCGAGTGCCCCAGGGAGTTCCGGTCAGCATCCCCGATGACGGCTTGACGACGCGACAGCGCCGTAATCAGCCCGTCCTCGCGGTGCACACCGGCGACGGCAAGGGCAAGTCGACCGCCGCTTTCGGGATGGCGATGCGCGCGTGGAACGCGGGTATGCGGGTCGCGGTGTTCCAGTTCGTGAAGAGTGCGAAATGGAAGGTGGGGGAGGAGTCGACGATGCTCACCCTCGACCGGGTGCACGCGGAGACCGGCGCTGGTGGGCCGGTGGAATGGCACAAGATGGGTCAGGGCTGGTCCTGGTTGCGGGCCAACGACGACCAGGACGACGACCACGCGGCCGCCGCCCGGGCCGGGTGGTCGGAGATCGCACGCCGTCTCGATGCCGGCGAACACGACTTCTACGTCCTCGACGAGTTCACCTATCCGCTTCACTGGGGCTGGGTGGACACCGCCGAGGTGCTCGACACCCTCGCCCGCCGACCCGGACGCCAGCACGTGGTCATCACCGGCCGGCGCGCCCCGCAGGCCCTCGTCGACGCTGCCGATCTCGTGACCGAGATGCACAAGATCGCCCACCCGATGGACGCCGGACGCAAGGGGCAGAAGGGGATCGAATGGTGATCTCCGCGCGGGCGTCGACGCCCGCCGTCGTGATCGCCGCGCCGTCGTCGGGCAGCGGCAAGACCACCGTGACGACCGGCCTCATCGGCGCACTGCGGGCGGCCGGACACCGGGTGGCGCCGTTCAAGGTCGGCCCCGATTACATCGACCCCGGCTACCACGCCGTCGCGGCCGGACGACCCGGACGCAATCTCGACCCGAATCTCGTGGGCGCCGAACGCATTGCGCCGCTCTTCGCCCACGGCGCCGCGGGCGCCGACATCGCGGTCGTCGAGGGCGTGATGGGCCTCTTCGACGGCCGGATCGTGGAGCGCGACAGCGGCAACGGCACGGGTGGCAGTCCAGGTGGCGATGCCGGTTCACTCGGCGTCGGCTCCACCGCGCACGTCGCGTCGATCATCGGTGCGCCGGTGATCCTCGTCGTCGACGCCGCGGGCCACAGCCAGTCGCTGGCCGCCGTGCTGCACGGGTTCCTCTCCTACGACCCCTCGGTGTCGATCGCGGGCGTCATCCTCAACCGGGTCGGTTCGCCACGCCACGAGATGGTGCTGCGACAGGCCGCCGCGCGGGTGGGACTGCCGGTTCTCGGTGTGCTGCGGCGCCACCCGTCGCTGACGGTGCCCTCCCGGCACCTGGGCCTGATCCCGGCCGCCGAACGCAACGCCGACGCGGTCGCCGCCGTGAACGCGATGACCGCGCACCTGCGCGGCGCCCTCGACCTGCCGGCGATCGTGGCCGCCGCCCGCGGACGTGCGGTCCCCGACGCCGCGGCCTGGTCGGCTGCGGAAGCCGTCGCGCCGTATCGTCCCGCCGCGTCGGCCGGTTCGCCGGTGATCGCGGTCGCCGGGGGCGCGGCGTTCACCTTCGGTTACGCCGAGCACGCCGAGATGCTGACCGCCGCCGGCGCGCGCGTCGTCGTCTTCGACCCGCTCGTGGACCGGTTGCCCGCGGAAGCGGCCGGCGTGGTGATCGGTGGCGGATTCCCGGAAGAACACGCCGAGGCGCTGGCCGCCAACGATCTCCTGCGCGCCGACCTCCGGGCGCACGCCGCGGCGGGTCGGCCGATCCACGCCGAGTGCGCGGGCCTGCTGTACCTGTGCACCGAACTCGACGGGCACCCGATGAGCGGCGTCCTCGACATCCCCGGCCACTTCGGCCCGACCCTGACGCTGGGATACCGCCATGCCGTGGCCGTGGGCGACTCGGCCCTGTTCCGGACCGGCGAACGCGTCACCGGTCACGAGTTCCACCGCAGCGGGGTCGGCGACGGCGCGCTCGCCCCGGCCTGGGCCTGGCGGGATTCGGCGGGCCGCGCGTCGATGCACGGGGTCGCGACGGCCGCAGTGCACGCCTCGTACCTGCATCTGCATCCGGCCGCGATCCCGGAAGCGTTGTGCCGCTTCGTGTCCCGATCCGCCGATAGTGGGCGGGTGCCGACGCCCCAGTCCGTCGGCGACGCCCCCGGGGCGTCCTGATGCTGGCGCACCGGCTCCGCGAGACGCTCGACGCGCTCGCCGATCACGGTGCCGACGATCCCGCCCTGCTCCGGGAACTGCTGGAGGCGGTGCTGGTGGTCGGGCAGGGGGTCGAACTCGACCGCGCGCTGCAGCGCATCGTCGAGGTCGCGGCGGGACTCGTGGATGCCCAGTACGGTGCCCTCGGCGTGCGCGGACCGGACGGCGGGCTGAGTGAATTCGTGCACATCGGCATCACCGACGCGCAACGCGCCACCATGGGTCATCTGCCGGTCGGCCGCGGGGTCCTCGGCCTGCTCATCGACGACCCCCGCCTGCACCGCATCCACGACCTCGGCGCTCATCCGACGTCGGTCGGGTTCCCGCCCAACCACCCGCCGATGCACACCTTCCTCGGTGCTCCGATCATGGTGCGCGGCGAGGTGTTCGGCAGTCTCTACCTGACCGAGAAGCGGTCCGCGGAGGACTTCTCCGAGGTCGACGAGACCGTCGTCGCGGTGCTGGCGGTGGCCGCCGGGATCGCCGTCGACAACGCGGGTCTCTTCGAACGGGCCCGCACCCGCCACCGCTGGATGCAGGTCCTGGCCCGGCGTGGGTCGGAGCCGCTGGCCGGAATCGCGCTGTCGGACACCATGTCCCGGATGTGCGCCGATGTCGCCGGTCTCGTCGGCGCGGTCGATGTCTACCTGCTCACCGAGATGGCGGGGGAGGTGGAACTACGCGGGCACACCGGCGATCCGGTGGAGATCGAGAACTTCATCCCGCCGGACGCCACGGCGCTGCGGGTGCAGCGTTCCGGCCAGATCGCCGAGTCGCTGATACGGGGCGGCGCCCGCTGGACCTCGGTGCAACCCCTCCAGCGCGCATCGGGGGCGTTCGGCTGGATGCTCATCACCCACCGTAACCGCCCCTACTGGGACGACGAGGAGATCGCCGGGCTCGCCGGTGTCGCCGAGGTCGCCTCGCTGGCGGTCGTCTACGCCGAGCAGCAACAGATCGCCCGCGATCTCGAGGTCCTCGAAGACCGGCACCGCATCGCCCGCGACCTGCACGATCATGTGATCCAGCGACTCTTCGCGGTCGGGATGTCGGTACAGACGTTGCTGGCCGGGACCACCGATCCGGCCGCCGCGGCCGCGCGCCTGGAGCAGATCATGACCGACCTCGACCGCACGATCGCGCAGATCCGCACCTCGATCTTCGACCTGCAGACGCCCTACGGAACCGACATCGGCCCGACGCTGCGGCGGCGGGTGCTCGACATTGTCTCCGAACTGTCCGGGCACGCGTCGATCTCGCCGAGCGTGGAGTTCGACGGCCCCGTCGACACGGTGGTCCCGGACTCCCTCGGACCACACATCGACGCCGTCCTGCGAGAGGGCTTGAGCAACGCGCTCCGGCACGCGCGGGCCGACCACATCGCGGTGTCGGTGACCGCCGACGACGTCCTGACCGTCGAGATCAGCGACGACGGGGTCGGCATCGGCGCCGACGTCACCTATCGGGGTCTCGAGAACCTGACGCGCCGCGCCGAGGACTGCGACGGGACGTTCAGCATCGTCACCCGCCCGCGGGGGACGAGTGGGGGCGGGACGAGCGAGGGCCGGACCAGCGGCGGCGGGACGACGCTCACCTGGTCGGTGCCGCTGGTGGGTTGACTCACTCCTTGCCGTCGCGGAGTCTGGTCGCCATCACGGCGACCTGGGTGCGTCGCTGCATGTCCAATTTGCCCAGGATGCGGGACACGTAGTTCTTGATCGTCTTCTCCGCCAGGAACATCCGGCCGGCGATCTGCCGATTGGTCAGGCCCTCGCCGATGAGGGCGAACACCTCGCGCTCCTGATGGGTGAGCTCGGCGAGCGGATCCTTCTCGGTCTGCTTCTCGTTGCGCAGCTTGGCGAGCAGGGCCGCCGTGGACCGATCGTCGAGCAGTGAACCGCCCCGACCGACGGTCCGGACCGCGGCGACCAGGTTGTGCCCCAGGATCTGTTTGAGCACGAAACCCGAGGCGCCGGCGAGGACCGCGGCGAGCAGTGCATCGTCGTCGGCGTAGCTCGTGAGCATCAGGCACTTGATCCCCGGTTCGGCCGCGCGGACGTCCCGGCACAGCTCGACCCCGTTGCCGTCGGGCAACCGGACGTCGAGCACGGCGACATCGGGCTTGGTCGCCAGGATGCCGACGAGGGCTTCGCCGACCGAGGCCGCCTCGCCCACCACCTCGATGTCGCCGGCGGTCCCGAGTAGGTCGCGCAGACCGCGCCGGACGAGTTCGTGGTCGTCGACGAGGTAGGCGCGGACCGGATTCGGGGACGGGGTCGGATCGGCGGTGGCCGAATCGGTCGTGGCAGGGGACATGGGTCTGAAAGTACCGGATGTGCGGCGCCGGGAAGTCGCGACGTCGGACCCCATACAGGCGGGACCTTCGCCTCACGAGCACCACCCGTCCCGCCGCGCAGAGTGGATGGTACGACCCCCGCTGTGATCAGGAGAGCACGTGACCACCCTCATCGGACCCCCCGACGCCGAACCCGCCGACCGCGGCATGACCGGTTCGGATCTACTGCGTGAACTGCTGCCCGTGTGCGAGACCGAGGTCGAGCGGCACATGAAGATGACGCGCGACTGGCACCCGCACGACTACGTGCCCTGGGACGACGGACGCAACTTCGCGGCTCTCGGCGGACTCGACTGGGATCCGGCACAGTCCCGGCTCTCCGACGTCGCCAAGGCCGCGATGATCACCAACCTGCTCACCGAGGACAACCTGCCGTCGTACCACCGGGTGATCGCCGACAACTTCACCCTCGACGATGCCTGGGGCTGGTGGGTGGGGCGCTGGACGGCCGAGGAGAACCGCCACTCGATCGTGATGCGCGACTACCTGGTGGTGACCCGCGGTGTCGACCCGGTCGAACTCGAAGAGATCCGCATGGCGCACATGACGTCGGGGTTCAACCCCCTGCCCGACGACGACGGGCAGCGCGACCACAGCTTCGACATGCTGTTCGCGGTCGCGTACGTCAGTTTCCAGGAACTGGCCACCCGGGTCTCGCACCGCAACACCGGGAAGGCATGCGGGGACCCGATCGCCGACCGCATGCTGCAGCGTGTCGCGGCCGACGAGAACCTGCACATGCTCTTCTACCGCAACATCGTCGCCGGCGCGCTCGACCTCGTTCCCGACGAGACCATGGCCGCCATCCACGCGATCGTGACCAACTTCCAGATGCCCGGCGCGACCATGCCGAACTTCCGGCGCAACGCCGTGTTGATCGCCAAGGGCGGCATCTACGATCTGCCGCAACACATGTCGGACGTCGTCATGCCCGTGCTGCGGAAGTGGCGCATCTTCGAGCGCGACGACTTCGGGCCGGTCGGCGAGCACTACCGCGAACGCCTCGCGGAGTTCCTGGAGGAGATGGACGTCAAGGTGCGCAAGTTCGAGGAGTCGCGGGAGCGGGCGCTGCAGCGCCAGCACGCACGAGAACTGCGGGCCCGGTGACCGACGTGACCGTGACCGAAGTGAGGGGGACCGGCGCTGGGAAGTCCGCCTCCGCCCCTGCCGGCTTCGCCACCGCGATCGCCATGGCCGAGGCCGCCGTGGATCGGAACCCGCTGTGGTGGAACCAGATCCGGATCAACGCCGACGACTCGCTGGATGCCGCGTTCTGCACGTCGAGCCTGCTCGGGGCGCTCCTGCAGTCCGCGGCCCACCGGCTCGGTGTCCCGGCTGCCGATGTGTGGGCCCACGTCCGCCGGACGGGTGAGTTGCCGCTCTAGATCAGCTGTCCCGGTAAGGTCAGCTCCCATGTCCGAGCCTGCCTCCGCCGTGTCTAATGTCCCGGGGTCGAATGTATCGGGGTCGAATGTCCCAGGACCCCCGAACGTCCCCGGGCCCGATGCTTTCCCCTCCGGCGAGGGGCACTACCTGGTCGGCCTCGACCTCCGCGGACGCAAGGTCGTCGTGGTGGGCGGCGGGTCGGTGGCGCAGCGGCGGCTGCCCAATCTGGTCGCTGCGGGTGCCCACGTGCACGTCATCGCGCTCGATCCCACCCCGGCCGTCGAATCCTTCACCGGCATCACCGTCACCCAGCGCCGCTACGCCGACGGTGATCTGGAGGGCGCCTGGTACGCGATGGCCTGCACCGACGATCCCGCCGTCAACGAGGCGGTGGTGGCCGAGGCCGAGCGCAGGCACACGTTCTGTGTCCGGGCCGACGACGCCCGCCACGGCACCGCCGTCACCCCGGCATCCGGCCGTCACCGCGACGTCCAGTTCGGCGTCCTCGCCGGCGGCGACCACAAACTGTCGGCCGCACTCCGCGCCGCGATGAGCCGTGCCCTCGCCGAGGGGTCGCTGAGTGTCGACGACGCCGCCCCGCACGCCGCCGGCGTGGCCCTCGTCGGTGGCGGTCCCGGCGACCCCGACCTGATCACCGTCCGCGGCCAACGGCTCCTCGCCGAGGCCGACGTGGTGGTGGCCGATCGGCTCGCGCCCCCCGAACTGCTCGCCGAACTCGGCCCGCAGGTCGAGGTGATCGACGCCGCCAAAGTGCCCTACGGCCGCGCGATGAAGCAGGAAGCCATCAACGACGTCCTCGTGGAGAAGGCCAAGGAGGGCAAGTTCGTGGTCCGCCTCAAGGGCGGCGACCCCTATGTCTACGGGCGGGGTTTCGAGGAACTGCAGGCTTGTGTGGCCGCCGGGGTCCCGGTCACCGTGGTGCCGGGGATCAGCAGCTCGATCGCCGCACCGGCATCGGCGGGCATCCCGGTGACGCACCGCGGCGTCACCCACGAGGTCGTGATCGCCTCGGGCCACGTGCCGCCCGGCCACCCCGACTCGCTGATCGACTGGTCGGCCATGGGCAAGCTGCGCGGCACCCTGGTCCTGATGATGGCGGTCGAACGCGTCGAGGTCTTCGCCGACGCCTTGCTCGAGGGCGGCCGGCGGCCCGACACCCCGGTCGCGATGATCGAGAACGGATCCCTGCCGACCCAGCGTCTGCTGCGTACCGATCTCGCCCACGCCGGCGAGGTCGCGGAGGCCGAGGGGCTGCGTCCGCCCGCGATCGTCGTCATCGGCGACGTGGCCGCGTTCACCGAGGGCGCCTGACCGGATCAACCCAAACCGGATCAACGCAGATTGGCATGTCCCGGCGGTCGGCCGGTACGGTCGTTCTCTATGTCGACTCCCGGAGCTGCGAACACCGGAACCGTGAACACTGGAACGGTGAACACAGGAGCGGGGAACAGCGAGCAGTTCCGTCCGGTCTTCGGACTGCCGATCCTGGTGCTGTCCGGGATGCAGTTGCTCGTCGTGCTCGACGGCACCGTGGCCGCGCTGGCGCTCCCGAGCATCCGCGACGCGCTCACGCTCTCGGAGTCCAGCGCCAATTGGGTCATCAGCAGCTACGTGCTGGCGTTCGGCGGTCTCATGCTCCTCGGCGGCCGACTCGGTGACACGTTCGGGCGCAAACGGATGTTCATCGTCGGCGTGGTCGCCTTCACCCTCACCTCGCTGCTGTGCGGACTGGCCTGGAACGAGGCGAGCCTCCTCGCCGGCCGGGCCCTGCAGGGCGCGTCGGCGGCGATCGCGGCGCCCACCGCCATGGCGCTGGTCGCCACCACCTTCGCGCCCGGCAAACCGCGCAGTCAGGCCTTCGCGGTCTACGCGGCCATGACCGGCGTGGGATCGGTGGCCGGGCTCATCCTCGGCGGGGTGCTGACCGAGCTGTCGTGGCGCCTGGTCTTCCTCATCAACGTGCCGATCGGTCTGATCGTCGTCGTCGGGGCGATCGTTGCGCTGCGGGAATCCCAGGGTGAGCGGCTGCCCCTCGACGTGCCCGGCGCGGTCCTCGGCACCCTCGGTTGCACCCTGCTGGTGCTCGCGGTGAACGAGGGGCCCAACGGTTGGACGGCGCCGGTCGTGGTCGGCTCGTTCATCCTCGGCGCCCTCGCCCTGGCCGCGTTCATCGTGGTCGAACGGCGCGCCCGGAACCCACTGCTGCCGTTCTCCCTCTTCGACAACAGCTCCCGCGTCGCAGCCCTGCTCGCCATCCTGCTCGCCAGCATGATCATGATGTGCATGGCGGTGTTCATCTCGCTGTACCTGCAGGGCATCCTGCAGTACTCGCCGATCCAGAGCGGGCTCGCGGTCGTGCCGTTCGCGTTCGGGCTGGGCATCGCCGCGGCGATCGCGTCGAAGCTGGCGCTGATGATCCAGCCGCGCTGGCTCGTCCTGGTCGGCGGCGCGGTGATCCTCGTCGGCTGCCTCTACGCATCGTCGATCGCGACCGACTCACCGGACTACTTCCCGAGCATCTTCGTCCCCGTCGTCGTGATCGGCTTCGGCGTCGGTCTGGCAGTCATCCCGCTTACCTTGTCCGTGGTGGCCGGGGTGGGCACCACCGAGATCGGCCCCCTGACCGCGCTCGCGCAGGTCGCGCAGAACCTCGGCGGGGCCGTCGGCCTGGTTGCCGTCGGTGCGATGGTCACCTCGCGCGCGCTGTCGAAGGGCGGCACCACCGCGCCGGTCGAGACGATGAATCCCACCCAGCTCGCCGCGCAGGCCGAGGGTTACGGGCTGGCCTTCGCCGCCTGCGCGGGCATCGCCGTCCTCGCCGCGATCGTCGTGCTGTTCATGCGGTTCACGCCCGAGCAGGTCGCCGAGGGACAGGCCGCCCAGGAAGCCGCCGACGCCGGGCTCGACGCCGGGCTCGACGCCGAGCCGAACACCCCGGGGTCCGACACCCGGCGATGAATTCCGGCGGACGCACGGTCGGTCCCGGTATGGACGCCAAGAATCTCGCTGAGCTCTACGACATCGGCACACTCGACTGGCAGCCCGTCGCGGCCCGATTGACCGCCGGGGTGTCCCAGGCGCCGGGGACCGGTGGTCCCGACCGGCACACGTGGTGGATCGCCACGATCAACGCCGACGGCAGCCCGCACGTCACCGGAATCGGGGCGCTGTGGCATCGGGACGCGATCTGGCTGGAGACCGGTCCGTCGACCCGGAAGGCGCGCAACCTCGCCCGCGACCCGCGCTGCACCCTGTCGGTGGCACTCGACGAGGCCGACCTGGTGGTCGAGGGCGACGCGAACCTGGTCACCGAGCCCGCCGTCGTCGCCGAGATGGCGGAGCTGTGGGCGGGCGACGGGTGGCCGTGCCGCGTCGACGAGTCGGGTGCCGCGCTGACCGCCGACTTCAGTGCGCCGTCGGCCGGCCCGCCGCCCTGGTATGTCTACCGGGTGACGCCGCGACGGGCGACCGTCCTGCAGACCGTGGAGCCCGGTGGCGCAACCCTCTTCGACTTCGACGCGCAGTAGCGTCGCGGACCTCGGTGCCGGGTCAGTCGGTCAGTACGACGATGCGGTCCGGCGCTTCGATCTCGACCCGCTGCCCGGCGTCGGCGAGGACCGCGGCCACACCGTTCACGTCGCGTACGGAACGCCGCGTGCGGACCAGCTCGCGGGCCATCAGACCTTTGTAGTGCTTGTTGAAATGGCTGACCACCTTGCGTGAGCCGTCCGGTTGTTCGGTCATCACGGTCGCCGTCACCGCGCCGCGCACCGGACCGAGCTGGTGGTAGACGCCCGAGCGCAGGTCCACGACGAAGTCGTCGACCGCGTCCAGCGCGGGGGACAGGTCCGGTTTCCACAGCGCCGCCAGGGTCGGCATCCCGGGCAGTTTGGACCCGCCCGAGAGTCGATACGCGGGAATCGGATCCGGTGCCCGCACGACACCGAACAGCGCCGACCCGATCGCCAGCCGGTCGGCGGCCTTGGTCTTGCCTGCCCGAGTCAGCGACCGGTGATCGAGGGCGTCGTAGAGGACGCCGGTGTAGCGCTCGAGAGCCGGCCGGGTGGGGGACAGCCACAGGTCGGCGTTGCGGTCGACCTCGTCGAGCTGGGTGGCGCCGAGCCCGAGCGCGGTACGACTGGCCTCGAGGTCGTCGGCCAGGGCGACGAGCGCGTCGGCGACCTGCTTGCGGACCGGGTTCAGCTCGGGGAAGGACAGCGTGTCGAGATCCAGGGGAGCGCCGCGCCCGCCGTCGGATTTTGTTTCGGAGGGAGGCAGGATGACGAGCACCGCAACACCATAACTAAGCTGGTTGGTCGTGATCACACGCATGTCGACCCTGTTCCTGCGGACCCTGCGCGACGACCCCGCCGACGCGGAGGTCCCCAGCCACAAGCTGCTGGTCAGAGCCGGCTACATCCGCCGAGTCGCGCCCGGTGTGTACTCGTGGCTGCCGCTCGGTCTACGCGTGCTGAAGGCGATCGAGAACGTCGTCCGCGAGGAGATGAACGCCATCGGCGGCCAGGAGATCCTGCTGCCCGCCCTGCTGCCCCGCGAGCCCTACGACACCACCAACCGCTGGACCGAATACGGCGACTCGCTCTTCCGCCTCAAGGACCGCAAGGGTGCCGACATGCTCCTCGGCCCGACCCATGAGGAACTGTTCGCGACGCTGGTCAAGGGCGAGTACTCGTCGTACAAGGACATGCCGGTCATCCTCTACCAGATCCAGACCAAATACCGCGACGAGGAACGGCCGCGCGCGGGCATCCTCCGCGGACGTGAGTTCGTGATGAAGGACGCCTACTCCTTCGACCTCGACGACGACGGACTCAAGACCGCCTACAACGCGCACCGTGAGGCGTATCAGAAGATCTTCGAGCGGTTGCGGATCGAGTACGTCATCGTCGCCGCGACCTCCGGCGCGATGGGTGGCAGCGCCTCCGAGGAGTTCCTGGCCGAGTCGGCGGTCGGCGAGGACACGTTCGTGCGCTGCGTCGAATCCGGCTACGCCGCCAACGTCGAAGCGGTCATCACCCGCGCGCCCGACCCGCTGCCCTACGACGACCTGCCCGCGGCGGTCGTCCACGACACGCCCGGTACCCCGACGATCGACAGCCTGGTCGACTGGGCGAACGCGACGCTCGACGGGCAGTACACCGGCGCCGACACCCTCAAGAACGTGCTCGTGAAACTCCGTGTGCCGGGCGGTGACTGGGAGATCACCGGCATCGGTGTTCCGGGCGATCGCGAGGTCGACTTCAAGCGTCTCGAGGCGTCCGTCGAACCCGCCGAGGTCGAATTGCTCACCGACGCCGACTTCGCCGCCAACCCGTTCCTGGTCAAGGGATACATCGGACCGAAGGCGCTGGCCGACAACGGCATCCGCTACCTCGTCGATCCGCGGGTGGTCGAGGGGACCTCCTGGATCACCGGCGCCGATGAGCCGGGCCGGCACTACGTCGGACTCGTCGCCGGCCGCGATTTCACGCCCGACGGGACGGTCGAGGCCGCCGAGATCCGCGACGGCGATCCGTCGCCGGACGGCGCCGGACCCCTGGTGAGTGCCAAGGGCATCGAGATCGGGCACATCTTCCAGCTCGGCCAGAAGTACACCGACGCCTTCGAGGTGGACGTCCTCGGCGAGAACGGCAAGCCGGTCCGCCTGACCCAGGGTTCTTACGGTGTCGGGGTGTCGCGCCTCGTCGCGGTCATCGCCGAGCAGTCCCACGACGACAAGGGCCTGCGCTGGCCGAAGTCGGTGGCGCCGTTCGCGGTTCACCTCGTCATCGCCAACAAGGACGAGGCCGCCGTCGCCGGCGCCGAGCAGCTCGCCGCCGACCTCGACGCGGCCGGTCTCGAGGTGCTCCTGGACGACCGGAAGGCGTCGCCCGGAGTGAAGTTCAAGGACGCCGAACTCCTGGGGATGCCGACCGTGGTGGTCGTCGGTCGCGGATATGCCAACGGCATTATCGAGATCCGCGACCGCTTCACCGGTGAGGCCACCGAGGTCGCGGTCGACACCGCGGTCGACGCGGTGGTGGCGGCCGCCCGCGGCTGAGGCGGCTCAGCCGTCCGCGGGGGAGCCGGGGAACGCCACCGTGACCGGGCTCTCCTGCAGAGCCACCCGCCAGCGCGCGGCGCGCACCGCGCTGTCCGACAGCCCGTCGGCGCCGATCCGGCGTCCGGTCTCGTCGTCGGCCTGCTCCAGCAACGCGCGATAGGCGCTCGCACAGTCGATCTCGGCGCCGAGCGCGGCGCGGGCCGCCGTGGTCGGGTCGGTGACCTCGATCGGCAGCGAGTAGCCGGCTGCCGCCAGCGGCGGTGTGTTCCCCGCCGCCTCGATCGTCCGGTCGATCTCGTCGCGTCGGGCGCGATGGGCGTCGGCGTACTCGGCGACGGTGCGTCGACGGGAGGCGGCGACGAAGGCGGTGATGACGCCGTAGGTGAAGATCGCGGCGTTCTCGGTCTCGGCGGCGACGACCAACGGGTCGTCGGGATCTGCTTGCGCGGCCGGTGAGTTCGACGCCGGTGTGTTCACGGGGGACGTCATGCCAGTTGCACCTCTCGCATCGAAGTGACGGCCGCGGCGACCGACCCGGTCAGCCCGGCTGCGTACCCGGCGGCGCCGAGCGCGACCCGGCGGGCCTGCCCGGCCGCGGCGTCGAGATCGACGCGCAGTCGAGCCAGGGACGGTGCCGCCGGTGGGGCACCCGCCGGGGATGTCGAGGCGGTCGCCGAGGTGGCGGGACGGTCGAGTGTCGCCGCCACCTCCTGGTCGAGCCGGATGATCTCCTCGCGCAGTGCGCGAGCGTGCTGGGCGCGCTGATCGGCCACGACACCGAGTGCGGTGGCGTAGGCGGGCTCGACGGCGACCAGGGCGCGCGCGGTGCTCTCGTCCGCGGACGCCGAGCGCACCAGGGGCACCAGGCTCTCGGCCAGCAGGGTCTCCGCGGAGGGCGACGAATCGCAACCGGTCAGTCCGACGCCGGCCGCCCCGGCACCGACGACGACGGCGCCCGCGAGGAGTCCGCCGCGCAAGGCGGTGCGCCGGTCGATCGGGTGCCGCAGGGTCCGTCGCTCGATCGGGGGCATGCTCACCCGGGACATCATGCCAGCAGTTCTCCGCGCGATCGATCCACTAGGATGTTCGGAGCAACGTCGTGCGAGACCCGGCACGGCCCGACAACTGAAGACGAGGGGAGTGGCATGCCGATCAGCCCGACGCAGGTGCGCGAACTCGTCGAAAAGCTTGTCGCCGAGCGGGGATTCGACCTCGAGGACATCACGGTGCGCAGCCGGGACGGCCAGGAGGAACTGTCGATCGTGGTCGACCGCGACGGTGGCAGCGACCTCGACGTCCTCGCCGGACTGAGCACCGAGATCTCCGACCTCCTCGACGCCACACCCGACTTCGCCGACCTCGCCTACGTGCTCGAGGTGACCTCGCGCGGCGTCGACAGCCCGCTCACCCTGCCCCGGCACTGGCGTCGCAACACCGGTCGGCGCGTCGTCGTGGAGGTCGACGGCGGACCCGGGTCGCAGCCGCGCACCGTCGCCGGACGCATCGGCAGGCTGCTCGACGACCCGGCGCCGGCGGTCGAGGTGGTCGCGAACCACAAGGGGCGGATCGCGGTGGAGACCGTCGACCTCGCCTCGGTGACCCAAGCCGTGGTGCAGGTGGATTTCTCTCAGCCGAGCGTCCGCGAGCTCGAACTGTGCGGCCTCGAACCCGACGAGATCGAAGCGCGCCGCGCCCCCGCGGCCGCGCGACAACTGAACACCACAAATGAACACGACAAGTGAATAGGAGACCGACGACATGAACATCGACATCGCCGCCCTGCGCATGATCGAGGCCGACAAGGGCATCTCGATCGAGACCGTCATCACCGCCATCGAGACCGCTCTGCTGACGGCCTACCGACACACCGACGGTTTCGCGCCGCACGCCCGCGTCGACGTCAACCGCAAATCCGGCGCCGTCCGCGTGATGGCGCAGGAGGTCGACCAGGACGGCAACGTCGTCCACGAATGGGACGACACGCCCGAAGGATTCGGCCGCATCGCGGCGACGACCGCACGGCAGGTCATCCTCCAGCGCCTGCGCGACGCCGAGAACGAGAAGAACTTCGGCGACCTCGTCGCCCACGAGGGTGAGATCGTCGGCGGCGTCGTGCAGCAGGACTCGCGCGCCAATGCACGCGGGATGGTCGTCGTCCAGATCGGCAGCGACGCCAACTCGACCGAGGGCATCATCCCGCCCGCCGAGCAGGTGCCCGGCGAGGTCTACACCCACGGCGACCGGATCAAGTGCTATGTCGTCGGCGTGAGCCGCGGACCGCGCGGTCCGCAGATCACCCTGTCCCGGACCCACCCGAACCTGGTGCGCAAACTGTTTTCCCTCGAAGTGCCCGAGATCGAGGACGGCAGCGTCGAGATCGTCGCCGTGGCGCGCGAGGCCGGCCACCGGTCGAAGATCGCGGTGCACACCGGCGTGGCCGGCCTCAACGCGAAGGGCGCGTGCATCGGTCCGATGGGCCAGCGCGTACGGAACGTGATGAGCGAACTCGCCGGCGAGAAGATCGACATCATCGACTTCGACACCGACCCGGCGGTCTTCGTCGGGAATGCGTTGTCGCCCGCGAAGGTTGTCTCGGTGACGGTCGTCGACGCCGCCGCCAAGGCCGCGCGGGTCATCGTGCCGGACTACCAGCTGTCGCTGGCCATCGGCAAAGAGGGCCAGAACGCCCGGCTCGCGGCCCGGCTCACGGGGTGGCGGATCGACATCCGGTCCGACGCCGCGCCGGCGGCCGAGGGCGGGCCGGAGTGACGCGCAGCAGCCGATTGTCCCCGCCGGGCCCGCTCGCGCTAGACTGATCGATGGTTCAGCGATCCGCCCCCCGTTCGCCAGCCGGCGGCACACCCATCCGGATGTGCATCGGTTGCCGGCAGCGGGCAGAGGCCGGCGAGTTGGTCCGTGTCGTCGCACAGCTGTGCGGTGACACCCCGACAGTCGTGGTCGATCCCGCGAAGACCATGCCGGGACGAGGCGCGTGGCTGCACGCGCGGTCGGAGTGCATCTCCACCGCGACGCGACGCCGGGCCTTCGCCGCGGCACTCCGGACCCCCGGTCTGACCGTGGACCCGGACGATCTCACCGAACAGCTCGGCGCGATCACCCACCAGAGGATGGCTCCCCGGAGCCGGAACAGGTAGCAGAAGACATGAGCACACCGTGAAGTCACGATGAGCATGTACCGGACTTAAATCGAGGCCGTAGCGGGTGAGCCGCTTGGCCTCCAAGTGAGGAGAGCAGTGGCAGGCAAAGCCCGCGTGCACGAACTGGCCAAAGAGCTCGGCGTCACGAGCAAGCAGGTGCTCGAGCGTCTGAAGGAGCAAGGCGAGTTCGTCAAATCGGCGTCGTCGACGGTAGAGGCCCCCGTGGCCCGTCGACTGCGTGAATCGTTCCCCGGCAAGGACGGGGGAGCCAAGGACTCCAAGTCGTCCCCGGCCCCCGGCCCGCGCCAGAGCGCCAAGCCCGGACCCAAGCCGTCCGGCAACACGAACGCACCGAAGCCCGGTGCACCCGCAACCCCGTCGGCGCCGGTCGCCGACCGTCCGAGCCCCGGCCCGCGCACCAACGCGCCGAAGCCGGGCGCACCCAAGCCCGCACCCGCACCGGTGGAGACCCCGGCGCCGGCGCCCGCCCCAGCGGCGGAACGCCCCAGCCCGCGTCCGACTCCCTCGGCACCGGCCCCGCAGGCCCCGGCCGCGTCGGCAGCACCGTCTGCTCCCACGTCGAGCCCGGGTCCGCGTCCCGGCCCGAAGCCGGGCCCGCGCACGCCGCGGGTGGGCAACAACCCGTATTCGTCGGCACCGGCGCCCGCGCCGCGTCCGGCTGCCCGTCCCGGACCGGGTCAGGGCGGTCCGCGTCCCGGTGGTGGTCGTCCCGGCGCCGCCGGCCAGGGTGGTCCGCGTCCCGGTGGCGGTCGTCCCGCCCCCGGCCAGGGCGGTCCCCGTCCCAATCCCGGCAACATGCCCCCGCGTCCGAGCCCCGGCGCCATGCCGTCGCGTGCGGCCCGTCCTGACGCCCGTCCGGGTGGTCGTGGTGGTGCCGGCGGAGGCCGTGGTGGTCCCGGCGGCGGCGGTGGTTACCGCGGCGGTGGCGGCGGAGCCGGTGCACCGGGAGGACCTCCCGGTGGCGGTTTCCGCGGTCGTCCCGGCGGCGGTGGCGGTGGCGGCCGTGGACGTGGCGGCGCAGCAGGCGCCTTCGGTCGTCCCGGTGGTGCACCGCGCCGTGGTCGCAAGTCGAAGCGGGCGAAACGCGCCGAGTACGAGAACATGCAGGCGCCGGCCGTCGGTGGCGTCCGGCTGCCGCGCGGCAACGGCGAGATCATCCGTCTCGCCCGTGGCGCGTCGCTGTCCGATTTCGCCGACAAGATCGACGCCAACCCGGCCTCGCTGGTGCAGGCGCTGTTCAACCTCGGCGAGATGGTGACGGCGACCGAGTCGGTCAACGACGAGACGCTCGAACTGCTGGGCTCGGAGATGAACTACCGCGTCCAGGTGGTCAGCCCCGAGGACGAGGATCGCGAGCTGCTCGACAGCTTCGACCTCACCTACGGCGAGGACGAGGGCGGCGAGGAAGACCTCGAACAGCGTCCGCCGGTGGTCACCGTCATGGGCCACGTCGATCACGGTAAGACCCGACTGCTCGACACGATCCGCAAGGCCAACGTCCGGGAGGGCGAGGCCGGCGGCATCACGCAGCACATCGGTGCCTACCAGGTGAACACCCACCTCAACGGTGAGGATCGCCTGATCACCTTCATCGACACCCCGGGTCACGAGGCGTTCACCGCCATGCGTGCCCGCGGCGCCAAGGCGACCGACATCGCGATCCTCGTGGTCGCGGCCGACGACGGCGTCATGCCGCAGACGGTCGAGGCGGTCAACCACGCCCAGGCGGCCGACGTGCCGATCGTGGTCGCGGTGAACAAGATCGACAAGGAAGGCGCCGACCCGCAGAAGATCCGCGGGCAGCTGACCGAATACGGTCTGGTCCCCGAGGAGTACGGCGGCGACGCCATGTTCGTCGACATCTCGGCCAAGCAGGGCGAGAACATCGACGCACTGCTCGAGGCCGTCCTGCTCACCGCGGATGCGTCGCTGGACCTGCGCGCCAACCCGGACATGGACGCCCAGGGTGTCGCCATCGAGGCGCACCTCGACCGCGGCCGCGGCCCGGTGGCGACCGTGCTGGTCCAGCGCGGCACGCTGAAGGTCGGCGACTCGATCGTCGCCGGCGACGCCTACGGACGAGTCCGACGCATGGTCGACGAACACGGCGACGACGTCCCCGAGGCGCTGCCGTCGCGTCCGGTCCAGGTCATCGGCTTCACCTCGGTCCCCGGCGCAGGCGACAACCTGCTCGTGGTCGAGGAGGACCGCATCGCCCGGCAGATCGCCGACCGGCGCAACGCGCGCAAGCGCAACGCGCTGGCCGCACGCAGCCGCAAGCGGATCAGCCTGGAAGACCTGGATTCGGCTCTCAAGGAGACCAGCCAGCTCAACCTCATCCTCAAGGGTGACAACTCGGGTACGGTCGAGGCCCTCGAAGAGGCCCTGCTGAACATCGAGATGGGCGACGAGGTCTCGCTGCGGATCATCGACCGCGGTGTCGGTGGCGTCACCGAGACCAACGTCAACCTGGCGGCGGCCTCGGATGCGATCATCATCGGCTTCAACGTCCGGGCGGAGGGCAAGGCCACCGAGCTGGCCAACCGCGAGGGCGTCGACATCCGGTACTACTCGGTGATCTACCAGGCCATCGACGAGATCGAGAGCGCGCTCAAGGGCATGCTCAAGCCGATCTACGAAGAGGTGGAGCTCGGCCGCGCCGAGATCCGCGCGATCTTCAAGTCGTCGAAGGTCGGCAACATCGCCGGTTGCCTCGTGCAGTCGGGCATCATGCGGCGTAACGCCAAGGCCCGCCTGCTGCGCGACAACGTGGTGGTCGCCGAGAACCTCACCGTGTCGTCGCTCAAGCGTGAGAAGGACGATGCCACCGAGGTTCGCGAAGGCTACGAATGTGGTCTCACGCTGACCTACTCGGACATCAAGGTGGACGACGTGATCGAGACCTACGAGCTGCGGGAGAAGCCGCGCGACTGATCGCGGCGACGACCACCCTCGTACGAC